>LT629764.1:3470000-3490000 GCA_900105225.1 Paenibacillaceae bacterium GAS479
TGGATGTGTCCGTCCAAGCAGTGAGGCTGGTTTGTTGGCAAATCCGCAAACCGTTAAAGCTGGGCTGTGATGGGGAGGGAAAATTACAGTACCGAAGGTCATGATCTCCAGCTGCCAAGAAAAGCCTCTAGCCAGGTGAAGGTGCCCGTACCGCAAACCGACACAGGTAGGCGAGCAGAGCATGCTAAGGCGCGCGGAATAACTCTCGTTAAGGAACTCGGCAACATGACCCCGTAACTTCGGGAGAAGGGGTGCCTCGGTAGGGTGAATAGCCCGAGGGGGCCGCAGTGAAAAGGCCCAAGCGACTGTTTAGCAAAAACACAGGTCTGTGCGAAGCCGTAAGGCGAAGTATACGGGCTGACGCCTGCCCGGTGCTGGAAGGTTAAGGGGAGCGGTTAGGGGCAACCCGAAGCTGTGAACCGAAGCCCCAGTAAACGGCGGCCGTAACTATAACGGTCCTAAGGTAGCGAAATTCCTTGTCAGGTAAATTCTGACCCGCACGAATGGCGTAACGACTTGGGCGCTGTCTCAACGAGAGATCCGGTGAAATTTTACTACCTGTGAAGATGCAGGTTACCCGCGACAAGACGGAAAGACCCCATGGAGCTTTACTGTAACTTGATATTGGACTTTGGTACGATCTGTACAGGATAGGTGGGAGCCTAGGAAGCCGGAGCGCCAGCTTCGGTGGAGGCACCGTTGGGATACCACCCTGATCGTATCGGAGTTCTAACCTGCTGCCGTGAAACCGGCAGAGGGACCGTGTCAGGTGGACAGTTTGACTGGGGCGGTCGCCTCCTAAAATGTAACGGAGGCGCCCAAAGGTTCCCTCAGAATGGTTGGAAATCATTCGAAGCGTGCAAAGGCATAAGGGAGCTTGACTGCGAGACCTACAAGTCGAGCAGGGACGAAAGTCGGGCTTAGTGATCCGGTGGTACCGAATGGAAGGGCCATCGCTCAACGGATAAAAGCTACCCTGGGGATAACAGGCTTATCTCCCCCAAGAGTCCACATCGACGGGGAGGTTTGGCACCTCGATGTCGGCTCATCGCATCCTGGGGCTGAAGTAGGTCCCAAGGGTTGGGCTGTTCGCCCATTAAAGCGGTACGCGAGCTGGGTTCAGAACGTCGTGAGACAGTTCGGTCCCTATCTGTCGTGGGCGCAGGAAATTTGAGAGGAGCTGTCCTTAGTACGAGAGGACCGGGATGGACGTACCGCTGGTGTACCAGTTGTTCCGCCAGGAGCACAGCTGGGTAGCCAAGTACGGACGGGATAAGCGCTGAAAGCATCTAAGCGCGAAGCCCCCCTCAAGATGAGATTTCCCAGTATGTAAGACCCCTAGAAGACGACTAGGTTGATAGGTTCGAGGTGGAAGCGCAGCAATGCGTGCAGCTGACGAATACTAATCGGTCGAGGGCTTATCCAAATCCGTCACACAACAGCCGGTCAGCACGGCATATCATTCGATCCAGTTTTCAGGGCGCAAGCTTTGAGAACTTAAGGCTTACATATTATATGGGGCCATAGCTCAGCTGGGAGAGCGCCTGCCTTGCAAGCAGGAGGTCAGGAGTTCGATCCTCCTTGGCTCCACCAAGCACATATTCCCTGATAGCTCAGTTGGTAGAGCACTCGACTGTTAATCGAGTTGTCACAGGTTCGAGTCCTGTTCGGGGAGCCATAGGGAGAAGTGTCCGAGTGGTCGAAGGAGCACGATTGGAAATCGTGTATACGTTAATCGCGTATCGAGGGTTCGAATCCCTCCTTCTCCGTAGCAAGTCTTTATGTTTTGGAGAGATACCCAAGTGGCTCAAGGGGACCCTCTGCTAAGGGGTTAGACTGCGTAAGTGGTGCGAGGGTTCGAATCCCTCTCTCTCCGTTCTTTCTCAAATTAATAAGGCCCGTTGGTCAAGGGGTTAAGACACCTCCCTTTCACGGAGGTAACAGGGGTTCGAATCCCCTACGGGTCACCATTATGGAAGCTTAGCTCAGCTGGGAGAGCATCTGCCTTACAAGCAGAGGGTCGGGGGTTCGATCCCCTCAGCTTCCACCATTTTTACTAACGCGGGGTGGAGCAGTCCGGTAGCTCGTCGGGCTCATAACCCGAAGGTCACAGGTTCAAATCCTGTCCCCGCAACCAAATATGGAGCTGTGGTGTAGAGGCCTAACATGCCTGCCTGTCACGCAGGAGACCGCGGGTTCAAATCCCGTCAGCTCCGCCATTTATTCTTTGCCGCTGTAGCTCAACTGGTAGAGCAACTGACTTGTAATCAGTAGGTTGGGGGTTCAAGTCCTCTCGGCGGCATTGAATTTTTTGTGGCGATCGTGGCGAAGTGGTTAACGCACCGGATTGTGGTTCCGGCATTCGGGGGTTCAATTCCCCTCGATCGCCCCATTGCTTCTTGGTGGGGATTAGCCAAGCGGTAAGGCAACGGACTTTGACTCCGTCATTCCTAGGTTCGATCCCTGGATCCCCAGTATTAAGAGCCATTAGCTCAGTTGGTAGAGCACCTGACTTTTAATCAGGGTGTCGAAGGTTCGAGTCCTTCATGGCTCACTTTCTTAACTTAATATGCGGTTGTGGTGGAATGGCAGACACGCTATCTTGAGGGGGTAGTGGGCGTACGCCCGTGGAGGTTCGAGTCCTCTCAACCGCACCATTTACCTTTCGTCTTGCCAGGCGAAAAAAGAATTCCTTTTAACATGCGGTCATGGCGGAATTGGCAGACGCGCTAGATTCAGGTTCTAGTGTCAGCAATGACGTGGAGGTTCAAGTCCTCTTGACCGCACCATCTGCGGAAGTGGCTCAGCGGTAGAGCATCGCCTTGCCAAGGCGAGGGTCGCGGGTTCGATTCCCGTCTTCCGCTCCAATACGTGCCCGTAGCTCAGCTGGATAGAGCATTTGACTACGAATCAAAAGGTCGGGAGTTCGAATCTCTCCGGGCACGCCATTTTTAATCTCGGGATGTAGCTCAGCTTGGTAGAGCACCTGGTTTGGGACCAGGGGGTCGCATGTTCAAATCGTGTCATCCCGACCATTTTTGCGGGTGTAGTTCAATGGTAGAACTTCAGCCTTCCAAGCTGATAGCGTGGGTTCGATTCCCATCACCCGCTCCATAAAGAAATCAGAGTCCTCTGCCTATGCAGAGGATTTTTTTGTATTTATATACTCATCACGCACATTATAATTACGGTATAGCTTTGATAAGTGAATATCAGGTGAACTGCTCTATTAGTCATATTCGATGTACGTTTGTGATGGCATACTCAGCGTATCCCACGGTTCCTCTAAAAACTCTCCTTCTACTTCAAAGTGTCCTCTACCCTCACTGGGAATCATAAGATATGGCGTAGGCGCCAGGGCTCTTCCTGAGTAATTAAGAAGATCCAGACGGTGGCGGGTCAATTCGTTGCGGATGTCGAACCCTAGTGTATTTCTTATTCCGAATTCGGGATCATTGTTGTGGAGTGAATCTTGAGTAAAAGTACGAGAAATAATGATAAGGAGAATAAATAAGACAAGTATCATTTTGAAATTTGAAAATTGACTTTTCTTATTTTGCTCCCCCATTCGTGAGTATGTATCATTCTATGATCTAGTATAATTTAAGGGCTCGGACATATAACTATTTTCGGTTTATAGAGTAGCTGTTTTTGTTGTGCTGTTCCATCGCAACAAAAACAGCCCAGTCCATTGACGGACCGGGCTGTTTTTGTTGCGATTATTGGTTTATAGCGATTTCAGAAACTGGACGATAGTGAGCAGACCTTTATCGAAGTTTTCCAAATTGAAATGCTCGTTAGGAGCATGCAGGTTCTCGTCATCCAGGCCGAAGCCCATAAGCACAACAGGGGATTTCAATACTTGGGAAAATGCAGCCATAATTGGAATGGAGCCACCGTCTTTAGTAAATAAAGCTCGTGTGCCATACACGCTGCCATACGCATCGGCTGCTTTTTGCAGAATAGGATGTGAAGGATCAATATTGAAAGCATTCGCTTTTTCCATCTGTTTCACGGTTAAGCGAACCCCGGGCTGAACGCGCTCGTTGAGATGCTTTTCAATTCGGTCCAGCGTCTGCTGCGGATCCTGCGCTCCGACAAGGCGGCAGGTAATTTTTGCATGAGCTTCCTTTGGAATGACTGTTTTGGAGCCTTCCCCTTGGAAGCCTCCATAAACGCCATTCAGCTCCAGCGTCGGGCGCGCGCCGACACGCTCCACGAAGCTATAACCTTCCTCACCGTACAGAGCCTCAAGTCCAAGGCCTTCACGGATTTTATTTTCGTCAACGCCTTGTTTGGAAAATTCTTCTCTCATCAGCGGAGATAGTTCCGGTACACCTTCGTAGAAGCCTTCAACCGCCACACGACCACTGGAATCATGCAAGGAAGCGAGCAGCTCAACGATGGCATGAAGAGAGTTTGGCACAGCGCCGCCATAAGATCCCGAGTGAAGATCGGTATTTGCGGTGTTAACGATAATTTCCAGGGAACAGAGCCCGCGAAGTCCCGTGCAGATGGCTGGACGGCCGCGCTCAAGCAGCGAAGTATCCGAGACGAGCACCGCGTCGCAGCTCAGCTTGTCCTTGTTTGTTTCAAGGAATTCTGGAAGACTCGGGCTGCCAATCTCTTCTTCACCTTCCAGACAGAGCTTGATGTTGACCGGCAGTGTGCCTTCTTCACTCAGAATGGCTTCAATGGCTTTGATATGGATAAAAACCTGGCCTTTGTCGTCTGTAGCTCCGCGTGCATATATCTTTTCATCCCGGATTTCAGGCTCGAAAGGCGGCGTTTGCCACAAATGCAAAGGATCTACAGGCTGTACGTCGTAATGTCCGTACACAAGCACGGTCGGCTTGCCCGGTGCATGGATGTAATCGGCGTATACAACCGGATTGCCGGCGGTAGACATGATCTCGACGTTATCGAGACCTGCACGAGTGAGAGATTCCGCGAGCCAAGAGGCTGCAGCGGTAATATCTCCGGCATGGGACGAGAGCGCAGAAATGCTTGGAATGCGGAGCCATTGTTTGAGCTCTTCCAGCTGCGCTTCCCGGTGGGATTGGAAATAGGATTCATAGGACATCATTATGTACCTCCTTGATTAAAACGGTTTGCCGCAGGGGAAGCGGATGTTTATATTATACCCTTTGCAGGTAGGTTAAAGAAGCGGACCGGGCAACGCGTTAGCGCAGTCGGGAGCAACCCGAATTAGGGGGAAATATCACTTGAAGAACTCGGGTTTGGGATAAAAAAGACTAACCCATTTTCTACCGGTTGGAGTTATTGACTGGGACGAGCCGCTAGCCATAAAATACAGGTAACTACTTAATGAGGGAGGCTGATGGATATGATGATTTTAATCGGAGAACACCACATAACTGAATCTGCTCGCCGGGGAGTTATCTCCGGAAGTCTCCACGGACTGGTAAGTTTGCCGAGTTAGCGAAGGGCCCGTAAGGCTGATGATAGATGTCAGAGCCGACGGGACGCTAACGGCATGTTTTCCCACCAAGTCACGGACAGGAGTCCGTGGCTTTTTATTGTTAAAAAATACGATAAGAAAAGGTGAATTCATTGATAAATGATTGGAACTTCTACGGCGGGAATGGAGGGGAAACCTCTTCATTTCCATCGTCATTAACTGCCTTGACGGGATCGGCGTTGGCCGCTCATTCCTCGGCTTCAAGTCTTTCGGTAAGGTCGCTTATTGCAGGAGACTTTGCCGGTGGAAGTCAGGGTACGTCCGAAGGTTATTGGAATGAGCATCGCCAGTTGCTTCGTACAATTCGTGATCTGCTGCAAAATCGTTACGGTCATGATTACGCCGTTTACAAGGATGAGGATGAAGTGGAGCTGTACTGGAGCATGCTGAAACATGATGTAAAGGAAGGCTTCGATGAACTTCAGGTGCTGGCGCGGATCTACGAAACGATGGAAAGTAGAAGTGTAGAGCGGCATTCAGCAGACTTACGAATCTATCCATCGCTGGATAATCATCTGTTTGCCTATCCAGAGTGGAAAGTGGCGCTGGCGCGAGTTCCAGTGCCACGTATGTTCGGGCAGTCAGCCATACCTTATCTGTTCGCAGAAAGTGATGAGGCGTTGCGCCGCTTCCTGCTCCATTCTCGGGAACGGAGCCGCAGCAATGCCACGGGCCAGCTGCTTCTTTTCACGGACGGAGAGGATGGCTTGATTCGGGAAATGATGCCGAATGACTCCACTGCTTTTGAGCAGCAATTGAAGGATCCGCTGCGAGTGGAGCTGGAAGGAAGCGTCAGCCGATTTTTTAGCTCGGCACGGGATTTTTATGAGCAGTTTGGCATTGCTTATCGGAGGGGAGTGCTACTGTACGGCAAGCCGGGTAATGGCAAAACAAGTCTCGCCAGATCGCTGGCGGCGCATGCTGAAGTCCCGGCCATTTGCTGGCAGATGACGGAGCATACGAGCAGCGAGAGCATCCGCGAAGTATTCCGAAGCGCAGAAGAGCTGGCGCCAATGCTGCTTATTGTGGAGGATCTTGAATGCCTGAGTTCAATTCTGCGCTCTGTATTTTTGAATGAGCTGGATGGCATGCACTCTCGCGAAGGGATTTACCTAGTGGCTACCACGAATTATCCCGATCAATTGGATCCTGCTCTGCTGGGCCGTCCAGGGCGGATCGATCGGGCTTATGAGATGACAGAACCCTCCACGGAAAGCCGCCTAGCTTATTTGCAAAAAAGAGGGCTCGGGCAGTTAATCCGCGCTGCTGAGCTGGAGCTGCTGGCAGGACAGACGAGCGGTTTCTCTTATGCTCAAATGGGCCAGCTGTTTACAGCAGCCGTTTTCTGCTGGCATGAGACCGGTACGGTAAACGCCTTTGAGCTGGTACAGTCGATCCGACAGGAAATCGACAAAAGCAAAACCGGAGCCTGGCTTGCGGCATCCGGTTCGAGTAAAGTCGGTTTTTATGCTTGAAATGGTGTGGAGAGCATGGCTCGCTTGCGAAACTATGGCAAGCGCATGCGCTGCACGCGATAACCGTCCGTTCTAGCTGTTGCCAATGGGATAGCGGGCACGTAGCGTCGCGGCGAGGGTGCGTATTTCCTCAATATCCGGCATCCGGTTCTCCGGCATGCGGGAACCCTCCTCGCTGCGATGTTGTCCGATAGCAGCGGAAGCGGCCGCTTCCGCGAATATGCGGGCGGAGTCGGGCCACAGTCCGGCCAATTCCTCGAGGCTGCCCATCGTCTGCGCCTGCACCTGGGGATAGCTGATTCCATGTGGGGAACCTCCGGCAGCCGTATCATAAAACTGCCGGACGAGATGGCCGCGTTCTGCACCCGATCCGCCGGCGTTGACGAACGCCTGAATAATGAAGGAACGCGATAACCTGCGCTGAGCGATGCCGCAAAACTTGCGGCCCCCGATGCTCAGGTCGTAGTCGCCTGGGCAATAGGCTCCGGCGATCTCGCCTTTGTCGACCTGTACGCCAGTGTCCTCAAGCGCTGCGGAGATTAGCTCATACATGAGCTGAAAATCATCATTGAATCGGGCCGACACGGCTCCATCCAACGGTAGAATGAGCGACAGATTGACGACGCCGGGGTCTAGCGGGACGGCGGCTCCGCCTGAATTGCGCACGGCGGTTGACAGCCCGAGACGCTCCAGCTCACGTGCGGCCAGCGCGGCCTCCGGCAGCCTGCTGTCACGAGGTCCCATGACGAAGCCGGAAGGGTGGCGCCATATATGAAGGACGGGGACACCATCGGCCCCGGTACGACGACAGAGCAGCTCATCCAGTGCGAAGGAATGAAGGACATCGGGCTCTGCCCAATCGTCCATCCGGTCAAGTAGCAGCAGGCCGGGATAACGGTTTGAAATCATAGTAATATAGGGTCCTTCCTATAGGTAATGAAGTTGGTTCTATCTACTTTATCATATCTAGCAGTAGAACTGCCCATCAGCAGTCACTAAAAAGCTCCACCGGTGGGTTCAGCCTTCCGGTGGAGCTTTTTGTCGTGGTTATTAACAGGAGCAATTCAGTACCGGCTTGCGCGCTGCCAACGTTTCGTCGAGACGGCGGACAACGGTTGTGTACGGAGCGTTCACTACAAGCTCCGGTGTTTCCTGCGCTTCCTTGGCGATGCGGATCATCGTGTCGATGAAGGCGTCGAGCGTTTCTTTGCTTTCCGTTTCGGTCGGCTCGATCATGATGCACTCCTCAACATTGAGCGGGAAATAGATCGTTGGCGGGTGGTAGCCAAAGTCGAGCAGCCGCTTGGCGACATCCAGCGTGCGCACGCCATATTGCTTCAGACCGCGTCCGGACATGACGAACTCATGTTTGCAGACGCCTGGATATGGAATTTCGTACGCCTCGGACAGACGAGCCATCATATAGTTGGCGTTCAGCACGGCGCATTCCGATACACGGCGCAGTCCCTCCGGACCATAGGTTCGAATGTAGGTGTAGGCACGGACGAGAATGCCGAAGTTGCCATAGTAGGATTTGACACGGCCAATCGATTGCGGACGCTCATAATCAAAGAAATAACTGCCGTCCTCGCGCTTGCTAACGACCGGCTTAGGCAGGAACGGGATCAAATGCTGTTTAACTCCGACCGGCCCGGCACCCGGACCGCCGCCGCCATGTGGTGTACTCATCGTTTTGTGCAAATTGAGATGAACGACGTCGAAGCCCATATCGCCGGGGCGGGTAATACCCATAATGGCATTGGAGTTGGCTCCATCGTAATAAAGCAATCCGCCTGCTTCATGTACGATCGCGGCAATTTCTTCGATCTGTTCCTCGAATAGGCCGAGTGTGCTCGGATTGGTGAGCATGAGTGCTGCGGTATCGGGGCCGACAGCGGTTCGAAGCGCATCGAGATCAACAAAACCGCGCTCGTTGGACTTGATCGTAATCGTATCGAGTCCTGCGGTCGTGGCGCTGGCTGGATTCGTGCCATGCGAGGAGTCGGGGACGATGACCTTCGTACGCGTCTCACCGCGGCTTTCGTGGTAGGCGCGGATCATCATCAGGCCGGTCCATTCGCCGTGGGCGCCGGCAGCCGGTTGCAGCGTGACGAAGTCCATGCCCGTCAGGGCGGCCAAGTCATTTTGCAAAGTGTATAGAAGCTCAAACGCCCCTTGAAGACTTTCTTCCGGTTGATACGGATGGATGCGGGCAAACCCGCTCAGGCGCGCCGCGTCCTCGTTGATCTTGGGATTGTACTTCATCGTGCAGGAGCCGAGCGGATAAAAGCCGTTGTCGACGCCGAAGTTGCGGCGGGACAGCTCGGTGTAATGGCGGATGACATCGACCTCGTATACCTCTGGCAGCGAAGCGGGCTGCTTGCGAAGCAACGCTCCGGGAATGAGTGATTCCAGATCCTCGTCAGCCGGTACGTCGCAGGTCGGGAGGGAATAAGCCCTGCGACCCTCGCGGCTCAGTTCAAAAATAAGGGCTTTCTCAGGTTTTACATCGGCGGCTCCCGCTCGGCGAAGCTCAGTCAGCACTTCAGGAGTTGGGCTCGGGTTGCTTGTGCTCATGCTCATACGTGAACCTCCTTGGTCAGCCTGCCGAGAGCGGCGGCGAATGCGTCGATTTCCTCGCGGGTTCTCTTCTCGGTAACCGCAACGAGCATATGGCCTTCCAGCTCTGGATAAACTCCGCCTAGATCGTAACCGCCAAAGAAACCTTCCTGCAAAAGCCGTCGATTAAGCTCAGAGACGTTGATTCCATCCGGCAGGCGCAGGACGAACTCATTAAAAAACGGCATTTGCGGCTGCCAAGGCAGCGAAAAGCCTTCAAGCGCTCCAAGCACACGAGCCCCATAATGCGACTTGCGGATGTTGAGCTCCGCCGTGTCACGAATGCCCTGTTTGCCCATGACGCTGAGATAAATGGAAGCGCAAAGCGCAAGCAGCGCCTGGTTGGAGCAAATGTTGGACGTCGCTTTCTCACGGCGGATATGCTGCTCACGAGCTTGCAGCGTCAGCACGAAGCCGCGCTTGCCGTCGAGGTCCTTCGTCTGGCCGACGATACGGCCGGGCATCCGGCGCATGAGCGGCTCAGCGACGGCGAAAAAGCCGCAGGTCGGACCGCCGAGCGAGCTCGCAATGCCGAGCGGCTGGGCATCGCCGACGACGATGTCGGCGCCAAGCGCGCCCGGCGATTCCAGTAAGCCGAGCGACAGCGGGTTGGCGCTGACGACGAGCAGCGCCTTGGCTGCGTGCACTGCCGGCTCGATGGCGGCGAGGTTTTCGATGCCGCCCAAGAAGTTCGGCGACTGCAGAAGCACAGCCGCAGTCGTTTCGTCGATGGCCGCGGCGAGCGCGTCGATGTCGGTCAGGCCGTCCTTGACGGCGACTTCGACGACGTCAAGACCGAGGCCGCGAGCCGTCGTGCGCACGATCTCGCGCGCTTCGGGGTGTACGGCGCGCGAGATGACGATGCGCTTGCGGCGGGTGTGGGCGGAGGCGAGGGCAGCCGCTTCGGCGAGCGCCGTCGCTCCGTCGTACATGCTGGCATTGGCAACGGCCATGCCGGTCAGCTCACAGATGTAGGACTGAAATTCAAAGATGGCCTGCAGCTCGCCCTGGCTTATTTCCGGTTGATAGGGGGTATAGGCCGTATAAAATTCCGAGCGGGATGCGAGATGGTTGATGACTACTGGAATATGGTGATCATACAGGCCGGCGCCGAGGAAGCTGATTGAGCTGTCCTGATCGGCGTTGCGCCCCGCCAGTTGTTTGAGATGGCGAAGCAGCGCCCATTCATCCAGCGCACCCGACATAGGCAGCGTTCCCTCGTAACGGATGGAGGAGGGAATATCACGGAACAGATCATCTATGGAAGAGGCGCCGATCGTTTGAAGCATCTCGGTCTGGTCTTGCTCCGTCATGGGGATATAGCGATGCTGGCTGGTCATGAGGCAGATGTCACTCCTTGTCAAGGGCGGGCTGAAGCCGCTGTTCTTTTATAAAATGGGGCAGGGACAACAACGGCTTTCAACCGCTTACCGCGGATCTCCACCTCAAGTTCCGTACCGATGGCGGCATATTCCGCCTGGATCAGTGCTAGGCCCAGATTGCGCTTCAGCGTTGGCGACTGGGTGCCGGAGGTAACTTCCCCGATCTGCGTATCCCCGGAGTAGACGGGATAATGCGAGCGCGGAATGCCGCGATCCAGTAGCTCAATGCCTACCAGCCGACGAGGGATGCCCCCTGACTTTTGAGCGGCAAGTGCATCGCGACCGATGAAGTCGCCGCTGTCGAGCTTGACGAAGAAGCCGAGTCCGGCTTCCAGTGGAGAGATGTCGGAGGAAAGCTCTTGGCCATAAAGCGGCAGCCTCGCCTCCAAGCGCAGCGTGTCGCGCGCTCCGAGCCCGATTGGTACTAGTCCGAGCGGTACGCCGGCTCCCATCAATCCCCGCCACAGCGCAGCGGCGTCATCCGCAGCAATGTACAGCTCGAAGCCGTCCTCACCGGTGTAGCCGGTGCGGGAAAGCAGCGTGCGGATGCCGCATACTTCTGCCTCGCGCAGGAACTGGAACGGGCGCAGCGAATCGACCGGCGCTTCCGTGCAACGGGACATAATTTCCACTGCCAATGGCCCTTGCAGCGCAAGCAGAGCGGTGATGTTGGAGCGGTCCTCGATCGTCACATCCCCAATTAGATGCTGCTGCAGCCAGTCGAAGTCTTTCTCGATGTTGGATGCATTTACGACGAGCATGTACTGGTCCTCGGAGATACGATACACGAGCAAGTCATCCACAACGCCGCCGTCCGGGTAACACATTAGCGTATACTGTGCTGCACCATCCGTCAGACGCCGCACATCATTCGTTGTAACCCTTTGCAAAAAGTCGGCTGCGAATTGACCGGTCACAATAAATTCGCCCATATGAGAAACATCGAACAAGCCTGCCTTCTGCCGGACAGCCTCATGCTCCCGGATGATGCCGCTGAATTGCACGGGCAGCTCCCAGCCGCCAAAGTCGATGCAGCGCGGCTCGCCATACTCGCCGTACACGGAACGGAGCGGAGTGGTGCGCAAATTGGCCATAGGATTTCCTCCTCGCGGATTATAGCGTTGCAGCATGAGATGCAAAAAAGGACAGCGCAGGAAAATCACCACGGCAACATGTCTAAGCGACATGCTGCCTGCTGATATCTCCTGCTCTGTCCTTTGTACCTGAGAGTTACCCCGCGCCAGCCAGCCATTCATACGGTCAAGCGGCAACGAGTTTCCCCTTGGGTGACGATCGGCCTGGATGCTTATCCGGCTTGCTCGTTCTCTCCAGAGGCGCGTCCCGCAAAGGTCCTTTTGCCTGAGAGATTCCCTTGAGCCCATCAAGGTTACTCCTTCGGCGCCGCCTTAATAACCGGCAGTCTCTCCCGCTGCGTTCATCCGCTTATTTAGGTTTCTTTTCCAGTTTGTCAGATGGGATAAGCCCCTGTCAATAAGCATTATGTCATAAAGAACATGTCTGTCTGCTATATTGACATAGTTATCCAACATCGTATACGCTTTCCGCATAGAAGGCCTATGGGCCAATACGGAAAGGATGAGCGTCCAGTGAGTGAGATTCGCCAAGGTTTAGGCTATACCGAGGAGCATGAATGGGCTGCGGCTACGGGCGAGAGCTCCGTTCGAATTGGAATTACCGATCATGCCCAGCATCAGTTGGGTGACATCGTATTTGTCGAGCTGCCCCAGGCAGGCGACAAGGTGGAAGCTGGACAACCATTAGGTACGATTGAGTCCGTTAAGACGGTGTCGGATCTATATGCTCCGGTCAGCGGGACGGTCGTGAAGATCAACGAACAACTGGGCAGCTCTCCTGAACTTGTTAACACCGAACCCTACGACGGCGGCTGGATGATTGAGATCGAGATTGATGGAAGCGCTTCGCAAAAGGTTTCGGCGCTGCTGGATGCCGCAGCCTACGAGAAGCTGATGGACTAGCTGAAGAACTAACTGTTCTTCGCACGGAGAGAGTTTAACGTTATTTTGGAAGTGGTTGAGGGAATCGGAAATCTTCCTCAGTTAACGATAAAATACGAACGTAGGAAGCTTATTCCATCAATTTTAGGAATAACTTTACAGAGAGGGGGATTTCCTCCTCTCTATTTCACATTTTTAACGGTTAAATTTGATTTTAACCAAATCCTCAATTGCTCTTGCGGGTTAGAGTATGGTTAGATGAAGAGGACCGTTTTTAGGTTAAACAGATAAAGGCAGCATACTGCCTAGGAGGGTACTACTGTGGAACACACGATGTCGGCGTCCGATTCCCCGAAGGAAGAAGCGCCGCAATATAAGGCTGTGCCGATTATGGCTGCTTTGCTCATAAGCGGTTTTATTGGCATGCTTAGCGAGACGGGGTTGAATATTGCCATTACGAAGCTCATGGTGATATTCAATGTTGAGCCGGCCCAGATTCAGTGGCTGACTACCGGCTTCATCCTTGTCCTTGCGATTATTACCCCGGTTTCGGGGTTACTGCTGCAATGGTTTACGACTCGCCAGCTATTTGTCGCTTCACTATCCTTTTCAATTGTTGGTACACTTACAGCCGCATTGGCGCCAAGCTTCGAGGTGCTGCTCATCGCCCGCTTGATCCAAGCGGTAGGAACGGGACTTCTGATCCCTCTTATGTTCAATACGGTGCTCGTTATTTTCCCTCCACATAAACGCGGAGCGGCGATGGGCATTATGGGGCTTGTCATTATGTTTGCTCCTGCCATCGGACCGGCGATTGCCGGCATGTTTCTGGAATACTCCGACTGGACCGCAATTTTTTGGACCGCACTTCCATTGCTCGTAGGCGCGCTTATCTTTGGCCTTATCTTCATGCGCAATGTGTCCGAGATAACGCGCCCACGCATTGATATTCTTTCGATTTTGCTGTCGAGCATTGGTTTTGGCGGCATTGTCTTCGGCTTCAGCACTGCCGGAGAGGGAGATCACGGTTGGAGCAATCCTAAAGTAATTATCGGTATGGTTGTTGGCGGAGTCGCGCTGCTGCTGTTTATTCTGCGCCAATTGCGGATGAAACAACCGATGATGAATCTGCGAGCTTTCCGCTATCCGATGTTTACAATGGGAACGTTGATCGTTTTTGTGGCGATGATGATTATTCTTTCCACGGTCATGCTGCTTCCAATCTATTTGCAAAATGGAATGGCTATGCTGCCTCTTGCAGCGGGCTTGCTCTTGCTTCCAGGTGGACTTATCAACGGCTTGATGTCTCCGCTCATGGGTCGGCTGTTCGATAAATACGGTCCTCGCTGGCTTGTACTTCCGGGACTTGCACTTGTCATTGTAGTGCTTTGGTTTATGACCGGGATCGAGACGACAACGTCCAAAGGAGAGATTATTTTACTCCATTCCCTGCTGATGATTGGTATTTCTATGATTATGATGCCTGCTTCGACGAACGGGCTCAACCAATTGCCACGCGAGCTGTATCCTGATGGTACAGCGATTATGAATACGCTGCAGCAAGTGGCGGGCGCGATCGGCACCGCGCTGGCGATCAGTATTATGAGCGCTGGCTCAAAAGCTTACTATATCGACAACGGCAAATCGCCGGAAGATCTGACGCTTGCTCCGTTTGCCATGACTCAAGGCGTTCAAGCTGCCTTCTTCATGACCATTATTTTTGCCGCACTGGGACTCTTTATTTCCTTCTTCATCAAACGAGTCAAGGTGGATCAGCAAGATGGTGGCATGCAAGGCCCCATGCATTAATCAATATTGAATATGACTCGACTGATACCCGCTTCCTTGCTGAAGCGGGTGTTTTTATATCGGAGAACGATGGGTTCGCACAGCGAGTTTCGCTGTTATATGTTTAAGTTCATCCTATACAGCCGAACAGAAGGAAGGCAATCGATGACATCAGCGAAGGAAGATGAAACGATCGACCGCAAGAAGCAGATTATTGAAGCTGCAGCCGAGCTTTTTGCCCAGCAGGGATACTACAAAACGACGACTGCGGATGTGGCCCGAACGGTAGGCATTACGCAGCCGTATGTGTTTCATTTTTTCAAATCCAAGGAAGCTCTGTATTTGACCGTGTTGGGCGGAGCTGTGCAAGAGATCAAGAGTGCGTTCAATTTAGTTGAAGCTCCAGCACAAGAGCTGGAGGACGCGCTTGGCGGTGCATTCCACAGTCTGCTGAGAGGCGGTTGCCGCAACGATGTGTTGTTGTGCATGACGGCCCAATCCATCTCGGATCCCGGAATTCGCATTTAATTAGGTTTATCGCCGCTTAACTGTGGCGTTTTTTATAGCTTTTTAATTTATTTATTAATAAATAAGGAGCGAAGAAGATGAAAAACGTTAATCTAGGAAGATACTCATCAGAAATGGATGGATCGTTTGTTGTATTTATAATTGGAATGAGGATCAATAGACTAATGGCCATCCACAAGTGGCTGCCGGTTGTTCGGACTATGGGGCCAATGATTCGCGAGCTCTACGAAAAGCCTGATCTGGGTTTCATTAGCCACGAGATGATGATAAATGCCAGAGGGACGACAATTATTCAATACTGGCGTTCCTACGAGCAGCTTGAGCAGTATGCCCGCCAAGGGCATCATTTGAAAGCTTGGCAAAACTTTAATCGTTCAGTTGCAGCTGACGGAAGCGTAGGTATTTTTCATGAAACTTATGTCATCTCGCCAGGTCAATACGAATGCGTCTATACCAATATGCCGCCTGTGCTGCTTGGAAAAGCAGGTCGTTATATGCCGGTTCACGGCGCCAGAGAAACCTCACGGCAGCGGATGGAAGGGAGCGGAGATGCGGTTAGTATAATCAATGGGGAAGAATAGATATAGCCATTTTAACTCATATCTGGGCATTGACTTACGGACCTGAGCGGTGATAAATTGGCAAAGTGAACTCCGAATGCAGCTTAGTCGCTGCGGAGGAGAATGAACCATCCTGGAGGAGGATTACGATGCAGATTAACTATCGAGTGGAACTAACAGCTACATCTAGCATCAAACGTAATCCTGCAGCAGATTGATGAATTTCTGATCATTTCTGCGCATCGTTACGTTCCTGTAACCATGCGCTTCCATAACGCAGGCAGAATTGATCTCGGCAACGAGCGAATCCCAGTCGGATTCCGCTTTCTTCCCAGGCCGATTGCCGCTGCGAGGGCGTATCGCTTACAGGCGATGCGCCCTTTTTTCATGAAAGTTCGCAATCAGCCCGATGTACAGAAAGAAATATCGAAAGAAACCGGCTTGTCCAAACGGAATTGAGAAAAGGGCGGTCAGGCGGGAGTGGAGGTGCTAAGTGTTTAGTGTCATTGGCAAGCTGGGCTGGTACTTTAAGCTCGAATGGAAAAGGTACACGATTGCAGTAGTATTGTTGACGCTTGTTGGATTTGTTGAGGTTTTGCCTCCCAAGCTGCTCGGTTATACGGTGGATGGCATTAGCCAAGGGACGTTGACGGGGAGCAAATTTTATTGGATCGTGGCCGGTTGGATCGCGATCACTATTATAAGTTATTTTATTACGTATATTTGGATGTCACGACTGTTCGGCGGAGCCAATGTACTGGAAAGGCTGCTGCGCGGCAAGCTAATGGGCCATTTTCTGAAAATGACCCCGACGTTTTTCGAGCGTAATCGTACCGGCGACTTAATGGCTCGCTCTACAAATGATCTATGGGCGATTTCCATGACAGCTGGTTTCGGTATTTTGACACTGGTCGATTCTACAGTGTTTATGCTGACGATCCTGTTCATGATGGCGGTATTCATCAGTTGGAAGCTGACGCTGGCAGCTCTGCTGCCGTTACCGATTATTGCCATCGTCATGGGCATATTCGGCAAGATGATTCATGAACGTTTTATCAAGGCACAGGATGCATTCGGTGAGCTGAACGATGAGGTGCTGGAGTCGGTAGCTGGCGTTCGGGTCGTCCGGGCGTATGTTCAGGAGGCGGCGGACCGGAATCGGTTCCATGCCAAAACGAACGAAGTGCTGAATCGCAATATCGCGGTTGCCAAAATCGATGCGCTGTTTGAGCCAGTGAACAAAATTCTGGTTGGACTCAGTTATATCATCGGCCTCGTTTATGGTGGAGTACTCGTTTTCCGTAATGAAATCACGTTAGGAGATTTGATCTCCTTCAATATATTCCTCGGAATGCTAATCTGGCCGATGTTCGCTATCGGTGAGTTGATCAATATGTTGCAGCGCGGCAGCGCTTCGTTGGATCGCGTCGAGGAAACACTGGGCGCCAAAGCAGATGTCGCGGACAGCGGTACGTTGATGGATGTTGAGATGCCCGAAGAAATAACATTCCGCAACCTGACGTTCCGCTATCCATCCTCACAGGAGGATAATCTGCGTGATATTAACTTCAGCCTGCCGAAGGGAGCTACATTAGGTGTAGTCGGACGTACCGGAAGCGGCAAAACAACGCTGCTGAAACAGCTGATTAGAGAATATCCGGCAGGTGCGGGAGAGATTACAATTAGCGATGTGCCGATCGATCGTTTGTCTCTGGACCGACTGCATAGCTGGATTGGATACGTGCCGCAGCAGCCGATTCTCTTTTCCCGTTCGATACGGGAGAACATTCTGTTCGGCGGCGAAGGGGCGACCGAGGAAGATCTTGAGCGGGCGTTAGTCCGTGCATCCTTTGCCAAAGATATTCTGTTCCTTCCAGATGGCCTGGAAACGCTGGTGGGCGAGAAGGGTGTCGCTCTCTCGGGTGGACAGAAGCAGCGTGTCAGCATTGCACGGGCTTTGATTGCAGATCCGGAGATTCTACTGCTGGATGATTCTTTGTCTGCTGTTGATGCCAAGACCGAAGCGGAGATTATTGAAGGAATCCGCACGGAACGCGCTGGCAAAACGACGATTATTACGACTCACCGCCTGTCTGCCGTGCAGCATGCAGAGCTTATTTTGGTTATGGACGACGGCCGGATCACGCAGCGAGGCACCCATGAGGAACTGCTGCAGCAAGGTGGTTGGTACCGTGAGCAATATGATCGGCAGCAGCTTGAGGCTTATGTGGAATCATAGGCTGCTTTTGGCAGGGAACTATTTTATGAATAAAGAAGGTGAGCAACTATGAATGACACGATCACAGCGACTCCTGGAACCGGGAAAAGGCTGTTCCGATATGCGCTTTACTTCAAGCGGCAGATTCTAATCGCTCTTGTACTGCTGACGCTTGCAGTTTGCGCGGAGATGGTCGGTCCTCTGCTTGCCAAGCGAATGATCGACAACAACATCCTCGGCATCGAGAAAACCTGGGTGCAGGTCGCCGAAGGTACAGCCGGATCAGTTCAATATGAAGGACAAAGCTTCAAAAGGGTTGACCGACTAGAGCCGGGAAAGGGCGGGGAAGGGAGGCTTTCCATCGTCCAAGAAGGCATGAACTTTTATTCCGTACCGATGGAGCTGCCCGCAGGCGGTGAAAAAAAGGTGCAGGACGGAGTGCTTAGGCTTACTGCTGAGGACGGAGGTATGACCTCCTACCCTGTAACTCCTATGTCTCGAGATGAAGTGTATAACTTCTACGAGCCGGAGCTTAATCCGCTCTTGCTGCAGGCTGCCGCCTATTTCGGATTGCTCGTTATAGCCGCATTTTTCACCTATGGCCAAAAACTCATGCTGCAAACGACTGCGAACAAAATTGTGCAGCGCATGCGAGAAGATATATTTGCCCATACACAGCGGCTTTCGGTGCAGTACTTTGACAATTTGCCTGCTGGCAAGGTCGTCTCACGCATCACTAATGATACTGAGGCAGTCCGCGAGCTGTTCGTCGCAGTACTGGCTAACTTCTTCTCCGGTATTGTTTATATGGTAGCCATCCTCGGTGCGCTATTCATTCTTAGTCCGCAAATGGCAATGTTTGCACTGCCGATGTTCCCAATTCTGGTGTTGTGGATCATTATCTACCGGCGTGTGGCGGGTCGCTACAATAGCGTCATTCGTTCTAAGCTGAGTGAAATTAATGCGATGATCAATGAAACGATCCAAGGCATGAGTATTATCCGCGTGTTTCGCCGCCAGCGCAGTACGGCGGAAGAGTTCAAACAGATGAACGAAGAGTTCTACTCCTATCAGATCAAGCTGCTCAAAGTGAACTCATGGACCTCTCACAACCTCGTTGGCGTCATCCGCAACATCGTGTTCCTTGCCGCGCTGTGGATGTTCTGGGGTGATGATCTCGGCAAAGCGGTTACGGTTGGCATTATGTATGCTTTCGTTGATTATATGAACCGCATGTTCCAGCCGATTGTCGGCATCGTCAATCAGTTGACCAACCTGGAGACGGCGCGTGTCTCGGCAGGACGGGTATTCGCGCTGTTGGATGAGCCGGGAACCGATGTAGACACTGGCAAGATGTCACGTTATAGGGGAGAGGTTACGTTTGAAGATGTGACTTTTGCCTATAAGAAGGATGAGTACGTGCTGCGCAATATTTCCTTTACCGCCCGTCAGGGAGAAACGGTCGCTCTGGTCGGCCATACCGGCTCCGGCAAAAGCTCGATCCTGAACCTGTTGTTCCGGTTCTACGATATAGAGAAGGGAAAAATATCGATAGACGGCATGGACGTCCGTGATGTTCCGAAGCAGCAGCTGCGCCAGCATATGGGCATTGTACTGCAGGATCCGTTTCTATTCACCGGAACGATAGCTTCCAATGTCAGCCTGGACAATCCAGACATATCGAGAGAGAGAGTTGTGCAGGCTCTGAAGGATGTAGGCGCGTATGAAATGTTCATGCGTTTACCTGGGGGAATAGACGAACCAGTTATCGAAAAGGGGAGCACGCTTTCCGCCGGGCAGCGGCAGCTAATCTCTTTTGCTCGGGCACTCGCCTATGATCCTGCGATTCTAATTCTCGACGAGGCGACAGCTAGCATCGATACGGAAACGGAAGCGATCATTCAGCAAGCGCTGAATGTGTTGAGCAAAGGGCGTACCACATTTGTCATCGCGCATCGGCTCTCGACGATCC
>LT629764.1:5292500-5519719 GCA_900105225.1 Paenibacillaceae bacterium GAS479
ACTTCAGGTAGGGATCGCTGAGATGGAAGCAAACGTCGAACGTTTGAAAGAAGAAATACGACATCTTTCAGAACAATGTAATGCCCTAAAGAGAGGCAATCTGGAGCTTTATCTGAAGCTCACCCAGCCTGACTTTTGACGTATTGAAAATAATTATATGCATGCTACTTCATCCCCGATGAGGCAAAAAAGCCTTTCCCAAAACAATTTACTTACCATGACACGTTATGTCATACCAGTTATTGTATGATTATGTCAGTTAGAGAAGGAGTGCATGTAAATGAGATTGACGGTAACGGTGAGCGATGATAAAAAAAAGAATGTACTTGAATTGGCAAAAAAAACATTCGAGGAGCAGCACAGAGGGACAGTTATTGAGATCGAAACTCTGCCCAGAGAGATCCTCGAACAGCGAGTCCAAGATGGCAATGCTCCTGATCTGATCGAGTGGGACGGTAGCAACATCGGAAACCTTCTCGATCGGAAGATCATTCAGGAACTCACCCCGCTGTTGGAGGATGGATCGTTCGGCTTGTTGGACTTCTATCCGTCGGTGCTTCAAGCAGTTATGGATCAAGGGAGAGTTGGAGCCATTCCGGTCATGGCGGAAGTGACAGGGGTTTTCTACAACAAAGCTCTATTTGACCACGCGGGAATTACTTACCCAAAGGAGAATTGGACCTGGGACGAGTTTGTGAAAAAGGCCCGAATCTTGAACAGCTATGACGTTGACGGTGAAGTGATCCGCTACGGGGCTTATTTGGTCCCGAGGCTTCTTCCGGTGGAACCTCTTGTGTGGAGCAACGGAGGCGCGTTTTTATCCGAGGATGGAATGAGAGCAACTGGTTATCTGGATTCCCTCGAAACCGTGGAAACGATTCAAAGGTATCTGGAGATGTATCACCCCCTCGAAGTGACGCCGTTTGAAGATGTGGGTAGGGATACATGGATCTCTTGCTTCAGACATAATAAGATGGCCATGTATTACGATGCGAACTGGACGATCAAACCAATGGGGTGTGAGCAACGGGAACAGTTTGGCGTTGTTATGCCTCCTAGTATGGGAGAAGGGCCGCTGCGCAACATTGTACAAGTATATGGATACTGCATTTCCGCACAGTGCCAGGATGTCCAGTTAGCCTGGGCATTTCTTCAGGAGCTAGCTTCACCACATACAGAATCGGGAAGAGAATGGGCTAAACATAATCTGGCGGTGTCGCGTACTGTAGCTGAAATAAGCGGACAGCAGTCCGATCCCTTATATAGCCCTTTTCTCAAATCGTTAGAGAATGCAAGGCAGGGCGCGTTTGATGTGTCCAGCATGAGGCTATGGCGCTTTTGGAACAATGATGTATTCCAAGAATGGATTTTTCGAGATAGTCGGATCAATTTAGAGGAGCGCTTAAGAAGAATCGCAAAAGAGTACGACGAAATGCTTCACACTTAGAAGAACGGAACGTGTGGTGAGACAAAATGGGCAATATGCATCGAATCCTGTGGTTTGATGAACAAGTGCGGTTCGGGAAGTACCCTAATAGCGGTCATTTGTCGGAGCATTTTGAAATATCCGTCCGGCAGGCCTGCAGGGATATCGAGTATTTAACAAATACTCTTTGTGCTCCACTGATATACAATCCTAAAAGGCGGGGGTACCAATACGAGGATAAAACTTATGTACTGCCCGCGCTAATACTGACGGCATCCGATATACAAATGATACAAGCCATAATATCCCACTTAGAACAAACGGCAGCTTTGTTTGGTGCAACCGCATTTTCAGAAAAAGCAGTTGGTCTACTGCAGAATATAATTTCACACTCTTCTTATGAAGGGGAGAGGAACTAATACAAATAGAGAGAAGTGTGGAAAAAAGCTGACGAAAATGATTCTGAATTATCTTTAATATATTTTTCAAACTGTTTCCTTTGCTATGATTGAAAAACACCTTTCAAGGAGGACATTAGGATGTCATTACAAGTTCGTCCATATTGCACTGAATTAGAGGATACAGTTAAAAATTTAAGTCACAAAGCATGGATACTTTTTAAGTACAATAAAGATTTCGATCATCAGAGGATGAGTTGTGTATTCAACGAGGACGGTAATTTAATTTGTGTGGGATACTTACGACATGGAATAGCTGATGATCATGATGTATTCGAAATCGAAATGCCCACTAATGAATTAGCTTCAAATCGTATGAATGAAGTGAGAGAGGCTCTTTACCCTACATTCATAAATACCTGTCAAAAGCTGCGTAATCCAAACAAGAAGACAAAATTGGTTGCATGGAAAGACTTCTATGGTGACAGGGAGTTTTACGAAGAGATGGGTTTTATCCCTTATCAAACATATTTTATAGCAAAACGTTCAATAGAAAAAACCATACCTGAAGTAATTACGCCTTTTGGAGTTAATGTCAAATTTCACCCGATGGAATCCAAAGAGGAAAGAATCAAATATACCGAATTAGAAAATCAATTTTATCAAGGTGTTGTTTACAGAAGTGTAAATATGTTGGAATGGATGATGGGTGGTCCAGAGTTACATACCATTTCTGCATTTGAAGGTGAAGAACTTGTTGGCAGCGTTATGTGTTGGCAAACTGGCGCAGTTGAAAGATTATTCGTAATTCCTCGATGGCGCAATAAAGGGCTGGGTAAGTTTTTAATAGCAAAGGGTTTTGAGTATCATATTAAGAATGGTCGAAATGAAATTTATACGTTGGTTAATGAACAGGATAAGGAAGCTATGAAGTTGTTAGAGTCAATGGGGTATACCTTTTCTGTAAGATTAGAACTCAAGGCATTGGATGTTTAAAAAAAGGACACTACGATTTCCATTTGGCGACCGATATTCCGTCAACGTGGAACGATAGCGCCATGGATCGTAAGCAGTAGCCGGCCACTTGACATGGCTGGCTTTTTTAATATGTTCTTATATCTGATCAAATAAGTTGTGATAATGTGATAATGGGGAACTTTTTTTAATGCTCGAAAAAAACACCAATATAATGTGTAACAATATATCGAAACCTGTGACAGACAAGGGTTGGCATCGATTTATAGACATATGTATAAAATACGAGTTTTGTGAACATGTATACGATAAAGTAAAGACCATTGTTGAATTCGCTCAATTTTTAGTCCTATCCATTTTGTTCACAGCATCTTTAATTCTGTGTTTGTTAGATACGTATACATCATCTTTGTCTGAGCTGTTACAAGCCCATATTGAATTCTGAGTTTAGGTACATCATTATTCTCTTGATGATACCTTGTAGCAAATGATTGCCTCAATGTATAAGCAATTAGTGCTGGCTTGTCAGATTGTGTTTTGTACCGCTTAGTGAATTCTCGAAATCAGCGGAAATAAAAAAGGTCCATGACGTTTAACGCCATGAACCGAATAAAATAAATTAACTGAAAGTTTCAAATTCAACAAATTCATCGTCGAGTAAAATCTAAAACTTTCTTTTATGATACGGAATACCTTCACCTTCTTCGCAATACTGTTTTAGACTGTACAAAAAAATAGCCCAGTTATAATTACATAAACGAAAAAAAGAGGTCACTTCCTTCCAGTTCATCTGACGAAGAATGATTGAAGCCCTCCCCTTTTTTTCTTCAATATCAAAAGAAATAGTCGTACCTATCCATTCTGGATCTGAATCCACACACTGCCACACAATCTTTTTATCGGTAACAAGCTCATCAACTCGCATCTTTGTTAAACCTTTGCCGCCGAATAGGAACTCGTTTATACTACCAATCTGATCACTAACTATTAGTTCATTTGTCCATATTTCTGAAAGTCCTTTTGCAGTGGTTAAAGCTTCATATACCGTTGAAGCTGGTACATTTACAGTCTGTAAATGCTCGATATTTGCCATAATGCTCATCCCCCCAATCATAAGGTTCAAGTCACTTCAACTATACCATCGTATAATTGGAATGATTTCTTCTCGATTACTACATACCCAGCACCTTTACGTTCCCATAAATTTCAAATCCCCCTTGCACTTATAGCCACAATTAGTCATTTGAAAAAAATGGAGATACGGTAAGATACTATCTGAGTCAAAACTGAAGGGTGGAAATAAGCTAATGTTTAAAAAGAAAGGTAAACTGCTATTTGCAGTTTTTATGGTGGTTGGACTGGTGCTGCTTTCAGCATGTACTTCCAATACCGGCAACAATGCAGTCGATCCGTCTTCGCAGGCAATTCTCGCACCGCAGAATACGGCAGCAGCCGAAAACGGAAATGAAGTTACGTTCCTCACCTTCAAAGATGCCGCAAATCAGGAAGTTATTCTCGCGAAGAAGCCGGAGCGAATCGTTGTCCTGAACACCGAAGCGTTAGCCTTATTCTATCAGCTTGGTGGAAAGCCCGTTGGATTAGCGACGGCAGCAGGCACGACATTGCCCAAAGGAGCGGAGACTGCCGAAAATGTAGGAGAAATTCAGGCAGTCAGCCTGGAAAAAATAATCGCTTTAAAGCCAGATCTCGTCATCGGACAATCCTTCTTCCATGGTGAGCTGAGGAAATCCCTTACGGCCAGCGGCATTCCTCTTGCACTAACCCAAATCGATACCTATGACAAGATTGTAGAGACCGGCAAGTTGTTCGGACAGCTGCTTGGCAAAGAACAAGAGGCATCGAAAGCGCTTGAGGAAACGCAGCAGCGCATACAATCCATTGTAGATAAGGTTCCTAGTGAAACAAAATCTTTTGCAGCGATTACGATTATGCCAATGGGCATTTCCATCCAACAAAGCGATACGCTCACGCTGGATGTGACAAGCCGCTTAAAGCTAAAAAACGTTGCGGCTGATATGCCGGCAGGCGAATGGCCTGGCTCCGTTCCTTATAGTCTTGAAGCTCTCATTAAAGCTGATCCGGATTTCATATTTCTAGAGGTTCATGGTACGGAGGAGGATGGAAAGAAGAAATTGGAGGAAGACATGAAGAGCAATCCGGCATGGTCTTCCCTACGCGCAGTTAAAGAAGATCGATTATCGTTCTTGCCTTCGGACTTCGTCAATAATCCGGGATTAAATATAGATCAGCCTTTCTCCTACTTAGCCAAATTGGTGTATCCTGATGCTTATAAAGAGTAACATTGCAACGAAAGGCTTCCTCCCCTTTTCATCAAAGTCTGTGGCTTTCATTTTCTTGATTTTAATCGCATTGGCCAGTATCTTGTTCAGCTTGGTGCAAGGCGCGGTCAAAATAAGCGTGCCCGAGATTATTAGCGTGTTCCGCGGAACGGTAACCGGCGGTGTGCATGATATTATATGGAATGTCAGGTTTCCAAGAACATTGGTCGCTGCCATTGTAGGTATTCACTTGTCTCTTGCGGGAGCGTTGCTGCAAGGCGTCATGAGAAATCCGATGGCCGATCCGCATATTATAGGTGTCTCCTCGGGCGCTGGCCTATTCGGTATCGGTATGATTGTCTTATTCCCAGCCTATAGTTATTTGATGACACCGGCCGCATTTATAGGTGCACTTGGCGCTGCTATGCTGGTGTATGCGCTAGCTTGGCAAAATGGAGTAAAGCCTGTTCGTCTTATATTGGCAGGGATTGCCGTTTCGTCATTTTTCGGTTCCGGTATTTCGGCTATGCTTGTCTTCTACAGCGATCGTGTAGATGGGGCTCTATTGTTCATGGTAGGAGGTTTATCCGCAAAAACCTGGCCACACTTTATGCAGCTTCTTCCTTACACGATCATCGGAGCTTTATGCGCATTAATGGTTGCCGGAAGGATGAATATTCTCACTTTGGATGAGCAAAACGCAAAAGGATTAGGGCTGCGTGTTGAGGCCACGAGACTGTTCGTCATCGCAATTGCAGCGCTGCTGTCAGCCAGCGCCGTAAGCGTGGTGGGACTGCTGGGATTTCTGGGGATGATTGTTCCGCATGTGACCCGCCTTCTGTTTGGCCATGATTATCGCCTGCTTCTGCCGGCATCCGCCCTAATCGGAATCTCTGTCATTGTCGTATTCGACACGATCTCTAGAATCATTTTTGCACCGATTGAGCTGCCCGTAGGAATTATGATGGGTGCGGTCGGCGCTCCGTTCTTCGTCTATTTATTAAGGAAAAAAGGATCTCATTCCATATGATAAAAAAAGGCATCGTTGCCTTTAAAGCAACAATGCCTTTTTTATCATATTCCCTTCTCGCTCTAGCCGCATTATAAGTATAGGGCTCTAATCGTTATTTAACTACTTCACCTTCGTCGTCACGGCTATAATCCGCTGTTTTTGATGCCATTCCACATCGATTTCAAGCAGTTTATCTAGATCGCCAATCGGTGCATATAGGATTCCATTCAGCGTTTTTGGCCCATAGGAAATAGGTATATTGTTACCTGCCTTTGTAGCGGTCTTTGAATTCTCGGTAAGAGTAACGATTTCAGTGCCATAAGTAATTTTCACTTTTTTACTTGCAGCGTCATAACTGACCTCCGCACCAATCTCTTGCATAAGGAGCCGCATAGGTACAAACATTCGATTATTAAAAGTCAGCATATCTGTCTTGAGCTCTTTCTTTTTTCCATTTATCATCAGACCCGCCTGTACTTTCTTGAATTCACCTTCTATTCCGCTCCCAATCGGCTCCAACAGCTCATCCGGCAAACGGAACCCGTAGAGCTTGTCCTCTGTCTGAACGATTAGCGTTTTACCTGCTACTTGGAAAGGTGCATAGTTTCGGGATGACGTTTGAAAACGAAACTTTGCATTGCCTGTGCTCACATTAAGCGCATAAATTTCTCCGTCGGTCTGGCCGACATACATCCCGGAATCGATAAAGTTCACTTGGCTTGCTGGATTGTCCAGCCCTTCGTAATATACATAGGATTGATCAACTAACTTTCGGCCATGAAAACCTAGATTGTTAGTGTCGTTTTGAAAGAAAAACTTGCCATTGTAAGGTCCTGTTAAATAGCTCCCTGCGTCCCCTACAGTCACCGCTTCCACCTCATCCGGATTATCTGCTAAGTTATACGAGTAAACCTGGTTCTCCTTAGTCACGATGTAAATTTCTGCCCCTTCGATCGTCACATCCTGGGCCCACTGCTGAGAAGGATCAATATTCGGATTATTTTCAACGTACCCGCGGCTTCCAATCTCTTTGCCGGTTTTTTTGTTAATGATATCTATCTGGGCTGCATGAGTAGAAAAGCCGTTAAAAGGCCAATCATTTCTAAAATATAATCTGTCTCCATCCGCCTTTAACAGCTTGTCATGACTGCCTCCCAATCTCCACAACGACTTCCCCGTCGCCTTATCAATCGCATAAAAGGTATTCATCATAGTAGCGCCCGACTCTAACGTGCTAATCAATAACATGTCGTCCAGGAATATAATCTCGCCACGTCCAGCATTATCGCTGTCAACAGTCCATTTCAGCTTGCCTGATGCAAGATTAATCGAAGTCAAAGAACTTTCCGAGAACACATAAAGCATGCCCGCATCAACTTTCATAAAGGCCATTGTTTTGTCTTTCGACTGATAAATTTGTGTGCCTTTGCCTGTAGATTGATTTACCTTGTAGACGACGCCATTGCTATTTCCCACATAAACGAAGTTACCCGAGGTGACCACTGAAGCCGGCCGCAGCCCTGATCCGAACAACCAAAGGGTCTTTCCCGTCTCAATGCTCCGAGCGATCAACTTACCGGATTTGATATAATACACATTCTTGTCCCCGACTACTGAGGGAACGAGGAGTCGGTCTTCACTAGTACGTTTATCTATCTCTGCACTCCACAGAGGTGTGGCTATCGGCACTTTATTGTCGGTGTTAAAAGTGGACTGCAACGTAAAGCTTGGTCCACTATTCTTATTTGCGGAAGCGGAGGCCGTATCTAGACTACCTGCAGATGTCAAAGCCACACTGGCCGCCAACATGCCGATCATGGAAATTTGTTTATACTTGGGCATATCAAAATACCTCCTTTTAATGACTGATCTAAACACGGGTTCTAGACGGACCAGTCGGCAGTAAAGTTTCATGATATTCCCATTTCAGTTTCAGGCTGTAGTACTGTCCTAGTATCAAAGAGCAAATATCCAGCCGATCGTTCGGTGAGTCAAGCCTCTTTTCTGCAAACATAAACAAAAGCAGGCGGGAAATTCAACAGCTCTAGGGAAATGCTTTCGATTTCAAAATGCTCCGATAACATCCGCTTCATCTGAAGCGAATATTGGAAAGCGATCAATTGACCTCCGGGCTTAAGCGCATCAACACATTGGCGAATCATCTCTAGCCGCATATCGGAAGGAAAATTATAAAAGGGCAAGCAGCTGAAAATACAATCGACTCCGTTTACACCGTCTGTTTTTAGATAGTCGCTTAACTGCAGAGCGTTCTCTCTGCACGTCCATTTGGGAAATTCACGCTGCAGACTTTCCCTCATTTGTTCGTCTTTTTCAAAAAGTACAACCTGGGCTTGGGGCGCGACCCGCTTCGCAATCTCTCGGGTGAGCGCGCCGGTTCCTGAACCAAGCTCAACTACAGTCTGGATCTGCTCCCAGTGCACTGCACTAATCATCCGCTTAGTCAAAAACCGTGAACTAGGCACCACGCTACCCATGTATTTGGGGTCATGCATGTACTTTTTAAAAAACAGCAGCGGTTGATTCATTCCCATTCCCTTCACTTCACTTTCTGTTTTCGGAAATCAGTTGATGAGAGTATGATATGGTTAAATTCCGATAGATGTTCTCTGGATTAGAATATCCGGGCTCCCGCTGCTCCTACCAATTAAAAAAGCGCCCAACCATAATTGGCCGTGGCGCTGCGAAGTTGATATTTACTTTGTCGGCAACAATTCGATGTTAGTGATTTCAGCATAATCTAACACTCTTATCGTTCTTTTTCCCAATGGAAGAGGTTTCATCGTGCCATCCGCTGCTTTGCCGGAAGCGGGTACCTTGAATTTAAGATCAAACAGTCCAAACTTCGCCGTCCCTGTGTAAATAAGTAAAGATTGATCCTTAGAATTGGAATTTGCTACGCCGGAAGGCGCCCAATAAACGGAGACGTTGCTCTTCTCCTTCCCGAACTCCCTGTTATAACCCGTAATATGCAGTGTTTCTCCTAATCGTACCGCATTAGGCTGAACAGAGAGGGGCGGTTGAGGAACCCTCTTCAATTTCCCAAAATCACTAACCGCTTGTTTATCGTTCAAAATGATCCTGTTTCCGTGGGTATTACCAAGCGCCAGGCCTATTGGATCGTAAACGTAATGCATGGATAAAGATTCACCTGTTTTAAAGGTGATGTTAATCCCATGGAAAAAACTGCTCCGAATTTCTTCTTTGATGGTATCCTCCACGCCGCTTGAAGCAAATTTCTTTAAAATACCGCAGACGGTATTGATGGACTTCAGGTCTTCCTGGTTTGCACTGACCAGCGGAATGATCAGTTGATCTCCCTCTTGCATGTACACCTCAGCAATCGTATCCGGTTTGCACACCGCTGCCAACTCTTTATAGCTACGTTTTTTGGGCAATGCCTTCCGTTCTTCTGCATAAGATGGCCGTTCGTAAGATAATCGGACTGTTATTTCCTTGTTGTCAATCGGACTATCGTAAGTTTAGTTTAATGGACAGCTCGGGGTAGCTCAATGTTACCATTTGCGCTGATGAGCTCCATGACACCACACTATTAAGCAGTTCCCCCATATCTTGTACGGGAAGGTACACCACTCCTTTATCAACAAATGGAGCAGACTTTGGCTTAAACTCACTTCCGTTGAAGGTAATCCGAATGTCTTTGGATGCAGGAGTGTTGACTGGGAAATTTGCTGCGGCTGAAGCCGCGACAGGATGTAGCAAACTAATGGCTAATATAGCGGGCATTATACGTAAGCCCCATTTCCACACATTTCTCATCGGTACTTTACCACCCTTCTATTTCTCATCACAGTATAGACGTGAATATTTATGGAAATTTTCGACGACTTGCATCAATCGACTTCACTTTGAGAATTGTTCGAGAAACTAGTCAATGTGAGAATACCGGGTATCGTCTTTGGACCAACGCAGCTGCCTATCTTCAAATAAAGAAGGCCACCCTTGGTAAAATGGGTGGCCTTCTTCGTACTCAATTTATGATCTGCTTTAATGCACTATAATCACGCTTGAACCGGATTGAATATGCAATGGTGAATAGAATCAGCAGCATTCCCGCCGCATCCAGCACGACCATGGCTTTGGTCATGCCAAATGCGTTGCTAAGCAGCCCAAGACCGGCTATTGGCACTATGAAGCCCGAATATGCGGCCAGATAATAAGTAGTGATAACCCGCGGGCGATCTTTAGCTTCGGGCAGTTCGCCTGCCAGCCGAAGACTGACCTGGAATACCCAACCGGTTCCTAGCGCCTGTAGAGCAACACCGATCCACAGCAGAAAGAGACTGTTTTCCTGCCCGGAAATTACGACCATCCATGCTCCAGCGGCCAGGATAACGAGACCGGCACGTAAACGTATTACGGGATGGGACGGAAATGGCAGTAGTTGCAGCAGTGCACCCCCGCCCAGCAACAGCAAGGCGAGCAGCCCGCTGATGGATAGATCCGAACTCTTTAACACACTGGCGACGAAGGTCGGGATTATCGCGAAAATAATGCCGTTTATGGTGAATAGCGTAAACACTGGCAAAGCAGCCATCGACCAGAAGTGCCGGCTCATACTCGCGGGTACGCCGATGGAGATTTTACTCCGTGCTCCGTCCTCCTTTTGCTGCTTATGAGGCAGAGTCTCAATCAAGGCCGCGCTGATAAGCAGCAGGAAAATGAATAGAAGGTATGGCGTACGTGAAGGAAAAGCGGCGGGGATATACTCCGCAATTAATCCGGAGATGGCCGGCCCAAGGCCAAAGCCGAACGAAACCGTAATGCCGGAAAGTAGAATAGCTCTGGCGGAGAGGCCTTGCGAAGCAATACGCAGCAGGTAGGGAACCGCCGCACCTGTGAACAGTCCATAAGCCGCGCCTTCCAGCATACGAGCTGCGTACAACATCCAGAGGGCATTATTAACAAAAAACAGGATCGAAGAGACGACAGCCAGCCAGATCGCAAGTCGGATCACCTTTTTCAACCCCCAAAAAGCGCTGCGTGCTCCCGTGATAAGCAGTACAGGAAGCAGCACAACGGCGTAGGAAGCAAACAGTAAGCTCAGCTCCAGGCTGTTCAGCCCGTAGTGGAGGCGATAAAGCGGAAACAGCGGTGATACAGCAGTTGCCACCAGGGACATGATAAGAATAATGGATAACATTCGTTTCAAAGGAATAACCTCCTTTTAAATTTATGGAACGACCGTTCCAAAACATGCGCAGAGAAACCGTCAAAAAACGGTTTCAACCGCCATCCGGCACGCATCCGGTATCGTTTCCCGTCCCGCCACGGTGCGAGCGGTAGCATGAATTCCCTGTTTTATCACCAGCAGGAATCGGGCAGCCTCACGAGTGTTAACGCCCGGCCGAAGCAGTCTGCGATTAGCGGCATCCTCCAGGAAACGATACAAGACGTCCTCCTGATAAGCCATGTAAGCCTCTACACACTCCACCACAGGCGGCAGCACAGCAGCCGAGCCGAGCGTTGAATTGGCCATAAAGCAGCCCCGGCCGCGCGACAGATTATGCACGGTGGATTCGCCAGAAGATTCAAAAAAAACTTCCAGCTGTTGCCGCGGATTCGCCTCACGCCGCTCCAGCTTCGAGAACAGCTCGCGTTCCTGCTTTTCGCGGAACCGGTTAATGCAGCTGACAAACAACGTTTCTTTGTCTCCAAATGTCTCGTAAAGACTCCCGCGGTTGATGCCCATGGCTGAGCATAGCTCTTGAACGGAAGCCGCTTCAAAACCTTTCACCCAAAATAGCTCTAGCGCCTTATCCAGTGCTTCGGAGGGGTCGAATTCTTTCGGTCGCGCCAATCTCCTCTTCTCCTTTCAATGTTAGTTCCTTTTGTCACAGTATATTCATTTCGGAACGATCGGTCAAGAATGCCCTCACAAGCGATGCACCTCCACCTAAAAATACCGGATGACTGAATCGTCACCCGGCATCTATTCAAAACATTCTCAAGTTTTGATGAGCTGCAGTCTCCCTGCACAAAGCCCGATCAGTTCCCCGCCGGCTGAACTAGTTCGCCGGGCAGCCGGAATCCGTAAAGCTTGTTTTCCGTTTGTACAAGAAGCATATTGCCTGCTACCTGGAACGGACCATATCTCCGAGAGTCTGTCTGAAAACGGAACTTCGCCTTCCCCGTCGCTACGTTAAGCGCATATACCTCCCCGTCCGTTTGCCCGACATACATACCGGAATGAGCAAAATTCACCTGGCTTGCGGGATTATCCAGCCCTTGATAGTACATAGGTGTCCCATCAATAAGTTTGCGTCCATGGATGCCGAGGTTGCCGGAAGCTTGAAAAAAGAACTTCCCATTATACGGCCCCGCGATTACCTCGCCATCAGCGTTAATCGATTTTGCATTTGCGGCATTCGGATCGCTGGTCAAATTATAAAAGAGAACCTCGTTTGTCCGAGTGACGATGTAAACGGTATTTCCTTCGATGGTGATTCTTTTGGGACTCTGAACAAGATTGTCGATGCTATGATCAGGTTTCCCGTATTTCAGACTTGCGGTTAGTACCCCTGTTTTGGCATGGATGATATCCACTTTAGCGATGTATTCCGTCCCATCTGAACGAGGCCAGCCATCGTTAAAATACAATCGGTTACCATCTGCCTTGAGAAGCTCGCCATGATTTCCGCTCATTCTCCATAATGTTTTTCCTGTCGTTTTATCAAAAGCATAATAAGTGTTGACTGTGAGTGCGCCCGATTCTACTGCGCCTGATAGCAGAATGTTATCCAGGATATAATTATTTCCGCTGCCGTTGCTATCACTTGGGACGGACCAGTTCAGCTTACCGGACGATATATTGATAGAGTCCAGCTTTGTTCCTGAGAAAACATATAACGCTTTGTCGTCAGCTACTACCCGAGAAATCATCTTCTCTTTGGTCTGATAAATCTTCGCTCCTTTGCCTGTTTTCGGATTCACTTTGAACACATTGCCGGACTTATCCCCAACAAATATAATCTCCCCGGCGGCAACAACCGTATTCCCCTGCAGTTTCGCACCGAAGCTCCAGAGAGCCTTGCCCTTAGTCATATCGCGAGCGATCAGCTTGCCCGATTTCACATAAAACAGCTTGTTATCAGTAAGTACAGGAGACACGATGACGCGACTGCTGTCCTCTGCAGGTTTGTCAGTATCCGCGCTCCATATCGGCGCAGCAATAGGCGTTTTATTTTCAAACGCAAAGGATGTCTCCAATGTATAACTCTGCCCGTTGTCGTAAACCGCAGACGCAGCAGCGGCATTGTTCGATGATCCTGAAAGGATTATTACCGCTCCGGCTGCTACCGCGCCAATTGATGCCAGGGATTTTTTCATCATCCTAACTGCCTCCTTTAGTCCCCTCATTAATCTGTTTATTTCTTTGCAACGGTTTCAAAAGGGGCTGAATCATAAACCCGAATCATTCCCTTGCCAGCCTGGAGAGGCTTCATCGTGCCGTTCGAGGCTTTACCTGTAGCGGGTAGCTTGAAGTTGAAATCAAATAATCCAAACCGGGCTTTACCCGTATAAATCAGCAACGAAGTGTTGATAGTGTTTATACCTGTCGAATGAAGCGGTTCCCAATACACGAATACATCACTCGTTTCTTCCCAAAAAGAATCATTATACCCCTTGATCCGAACCATATCACCAATTGTAGCCTTCCCAGGTAGCAAGCTTAACTTTGGTTTTGAGACATATAGTTGTTTAAATACATGGGAGGATTCCTGATCTCGCAAAACGAGTCTTTTGCCAAAGCCTACTCCCGTTGCAATTCCACCAGAGGCTCCATAAAGTGAAATTGAATCCCCATCTTTAAACGAGACAGTCACACCATGGAAAAAGGTAGTCGGAAACAGATCTTCTTCAAAGGTTTCCTCTACTCCATTGATAGCCAGCTTTTTTAAGATTCCGCAGACCGCGTTCAATGAACCAAGGTCTTCCTTTTTTACGCTGAGAAGCGGAATATACGTTATATCTCCGTCTTGCATATTTACTTCCTTCAATGTTTCGGGCGTGCATATCGAAGCCAATTCGCTAACGCTGCGGCGTTTCGGAAGAGCAGCTCTCTCTTTCTCGTATGAAGGCCGCTCATATAAGAAGCGAGTGTATACATCCTTTTTGCCGTCAATGGGACTATCCATATAAAATTCCAGTATACCGTTACCCATATTGCCTTTGAGGTTCAATTCATCGCCGCGATATGGGGTTGTATTGGTACGGGCGTAATCTAGCTCTTTGCCCTTAAGCAATTGATCAGCAAGCAGGACGACGGAATCGTCTTTAAGATCAATAAGCGTAAGCATGCCGGAGGACTGGGGACGCACAACTAGATAATCGCTGCCAATGCCCAAGACGGAATAGATATCATTCACTCCTGTCAGCTTCGTTAGGTCATGCTGCGTTTCGACCTCTCCCGCTTCATTGTACACCGTTACCACCTTCCCGTCGGTCAGCACCGAAAATTGCTTCCATCCGTCAGGATGGTACGTCTGATAGCCGCTCACATTCGGTTCATAACGCTTTTTATAACTCGCTTTTGTTTGCCGAATGATTTTATTTTTGCGCAGAAGAACGGAATAGATGGTAAAGCTGGGATTGGCTTCATCCCCATAATGGTCCGTAATGTAGAAAATAATGTTGCTGTCGCTGTATCCGTATTGAATCTCCAATTTGCCTTGAAATGCTGCATCCAACTGTCCCACCTTAACAGCTCGGGACTCGCTGGGTTGATACGTGTAAAGCTCACCCGTCACACGATTTAACCAAATTCCTCTTCGCTCCAGCTCATCATCGTAGTCATCAAGGCGTTTCATATTCACGGTATTGGTCGCCGGGTCCCATTGCACATCCGTTCCAGTCGCCTCTGCAAAAAATCGAATCGGAACAAACAGCGCCCCGTTTACATTGCGAAGCGTGCTTGAAAGCTGAATGATAGTATCATTTACAACTGCTTCCTTAGCGTCTGCGCTTAGCTTTACCTGAAGCTCCGGATAGCTCATAAGCACCGTTCTAGAAGCTTGATCCCATTTCACTCTGCTTCCAAGCAACCCGCCGACATCCCGCAAAGGAATATACACCATGCCCTTATCCACAAATGGAGCGGTATTCGGCTTGTATTCCGATCCGTTGAACATGAGCCGTATGCCGTCAGCTGCATGCACAGTTTTTGAATCTGACGTTACAAAATCAAGTTGGACACTGATCAGGCCGATAGCCAATGTAGCGGGAATAAGACGATACAACCATTTTGAGCGTTTGTTCAACTGTTGCTCCCCCTTTATTGTCACCTGACACCTTAGACGCAATAGAGTCTGATTGGTTTCACTCTCCTTCGCTCAAAGCTCGGTTATAAGCGTTTAACAGCTCGTCCAATTGTTGTAACTTCAAAAGCACATCCTCGGCCACCTGCTTCAACAATTCGTTTAGCTCGGCGCGAACAACTTCCATTTTCTCTTTCAGCTCGTCACGTTTCTGTAAACCCTCACCTCATTTCATGCCATCTACACAATCGGCTCCGATTTGTCTTTTGGGCCGGCCCCATCTTATGGAACGGTAAGTAGGAAAGACACGCTTTCTAGTCCGAATCACGCGCTGACTGACTTTGGACAGACAAAAATCTAAATTTGTTTATAATAGAAACTTTTGCCAAATTAAGCACGTCAAGATTCGTGAAAGTTAGTTCACATCGATTCAAAATTGCCAACAAATTTTATAGAGAAGAAACGGAGGATTTTGGGTGAAACAAATTAAACTACTTGCTCTAGCTTGGTTTGTTATTTTTTCAATTGTAGGTTGTACTAATAACCATACCGGTAATATACCTAGCGGCAATTTGAGCACGGAAAGCTCCGCAGCTTCTCAAAGCAACTCGGACACATCTGGAAAATTATATGAACCAGAGTCTAAAGCGTTAAATCCAGGACAGTACTTTGTAAATGAAAACAATGGCACTGTGAAGACTACTGAAAAGCATTTTGAATGGGTATCTGGAAGTGTAAGTGTAACAGCTGAAAAATTAAAATCTGAGGATGCCGGTCCAGATTCGGAGCATTTAGGTAAAATCACCATCAAGGAAGGAGAGCATTCGTATATACTCAACCCAAAGAATAATGAACGTCAATTTCAGTCCATTTCGTTATCAGCAAATAAAAAGTTACTGGCCATTAGTTTGTTTAATGGAGCTGGAGCTGATCTGTTTATAGTTGATCTCTCTGATGGTAATGCGATCGACTTAAAAACTGAGATTGCGGCCAAAACAAATGAAACAATTGAGACCGTTGCAGCTTATAACTGGTCTCCAAGCGGTTATGACCTAGCAATAGCATATGGGGATACGAGCTCTAGTAAAATTGTTATCTATAGCGCTGACAAGAACTCTTTTACCTTTGTCCCATCTTCATCAACTTTTATTTCAACAGCATTTGTATTATGGAGCAAAGATGGTCGCACCTTAGATTTTGTGAGCGAAAAACCATCTGATCAATATAAACTATACCGGTTTGATTTGCAAAATAATGAAGTTAATGATGTTATTGACCTTTCAAGAGATGACCTTTCAAAGCTAGAGAATCTAAGCCCAAAATTTTTAGGAAAGTAAAAGAAGAGCCTACCATGTTTATATAGGGATGAGAAGTTTTTTAAGCCTACACGTTGCTGATTGTGATTAATCCTTTACCTTCACAGGCGTCTGCAATTGCATCGATTAGTGCCTTCTGATTGGAGCTCTCCAAACGGATGCAACCATAAGTTGGACGAAGTGGATACCAACATTAAAGAAGAATCTGTAATAAGATCACCACCATTATAAGCTCCAATAATACGCGCTTGAATACTGTGCACTATATCCAAAAAACAGATCCGAATGTATACGGATTGTCTGACATCTATTAATATTAGAAAACCAACAAACTAGCAGCTCTTCCACAACTACATGGAAGAGCTGCTTCTTTATTCAGCAATTAATTGTTTATTCTTCAAGTCTAACTTTAATTGCATTTCCTTAGTCTCTTCTTCAGGTGTACCTGCCCCACGGGGTGGATGAACGACTAGTCTATTATCCTTTACAATGGGTAATGGTGTCTCTTCGGAATAAAGAAGCATGTCTGACTCAACGCCATTTTTAACGATTTTTAAATTGAAGGCATCTCCACTTACCTTGTCGATTGCAAATACATACCCTCCTAACCCATGTCCTGTTTTATATTGGGGGGTAAGGATATAAACTTCTGCATCCGCAAAACTCATATTCTCAAATGAGAGTTTTTTATCGGACGGCTGAACATAAATATAGGCTGGCAGTTCCAGTAGAACTTTTTCCTGTTCCCCTTGTCTGTAGATGATGGAATAGTTGCTTTGGAAGGTCTGATCCCCCTCTACCCCCAATACACTCGACACAAGTAAGTGACCGTGCTCTTCTGGTCCATTAGAAATCATAAGTAAAGTTCCTTTATCCGTTTGTTGTTCAGCTCGAACTGATTGATCCTTACTAACAGAATCAATGGCAATGGAATCTGTCAGTTCTGATTTAGGAAAGATGCTGGTTATCTTTCCTACTGAAGATTTTTTCTCACTCGAAGCATTAGAATTACTATAGGATTCAGGTGCGGCGGGCTTTGAACCTGGTTCACTACCACAGCCAACGAGCAAACTAAACAACAACGCTGATGAAGTTAACAGAAGAGTGTTTTTCTTGAGCATAATTTCCCCACCTTCACTAATTATTTATTTACAAAAATTAAACGTTCGATTTTTGAAAAATGTTTCTGCAACTGTTCGCGTTTGAACTGAAGCGAATACCCGATGGTGTCTAGAATCAGTATTGTGCCCGCCGCATCCAGCACCACCATGGCCTTACTCATGCCAAATACGTTGCTGAGCAGTCCAAGACCAGCATTGTCAGTAAAGATAGAGATCCCCTGTAACGCGGTTAAGCCAAGCTGCTTGTCGCTCTTATAACTGCAAAAGAAAAAGCTGCACCAAGCGGCTTAAAACCACCCGGCACAGCATCTCATTAATGTTTAGTATTACGAAACCAGTCGTTGAAATCGTCCTTTGTCTGCATGGCAATCGGCTGGGCCGGCTTTTCGGATAAAGTTGCTGCCTGGACCGCTTGAGTCCGAGTGGCAGGCCTGCCGCCTATCGTACTCATTAATTTTCCGCATGAAGAAAGCAGCATTGCGTAGATCAAATATTGGACCCCCAGATTTCATCCGCAACTGAGGACACGCGTTTGGAATGCGTTACGATGATAACGCATTTGTTCTCGTTGTACGCCTGATCGGCCAACAGTTCTAGAATGATCTGTTCTGTATCCGAATCCAGATTTCCGGTAGGCTCGTCCGCGATAATGACATCCGGATTATGCGCCACCGCCCTGGCAATACGGACCCGCTGCTGCTCTCCGCCGGACAACTTAAGCACCTTCCGGTCCGTTAACGTCTCAACGTCGTTTTGCCCGATCCCGACTTGCCGACGATCGAATAAACCTGCCCCGCCCCAAAGGAAGCGTTAATATGGTGCAGTACCAGCTGAGCAGCGCCTTCATAACGATATTGAAAACAGCGTCATTGTTGCGAGGCAGAGTTATTTAATCGTGTTAATTTTGAGGCCGTTTTAGTTCGTCTATCAGTCGTATTAGGCTCGGATGGTTACGGTTTTTCAGCAAATAGGCGATAAAAATATCATTGGTTACGGAAAATGGCTCGCAGATGATCTTCACCGATCCGGCCTGTAAAACATTGTCCAGCATATAGGTTGGGAGCAGGCTGATTCCGGCTCCATTCTGGATCGCAGCCAAAATCAGATGCAGATCCGGAAAAATATGTACTGGCTTCAGCTGCGGCCGTTTATTGAAATTTTCCCGCCAAAAGCGGCGGATGATCGGCAGCTCCAGGCCGTAGCTGAGCCAGCGTTGAGACAGCAGCCACGCTTCCCGCTGTTTCAGCGTGCCCGCCTCCGGCTCCACAGTTTCCGGCGGCGCTACCACAACAAACCTTTCCGTGAAGTAAGGAACATATTCGATGCCTGGAACGGCGAATTTTTGCGAGGTGAGAATCAAGTCAACCTGTTCCGCCTCCAGCAGTTCAACCAACGCGGGGGCAACCCCTAATTGCACGTGGATGCTCATCTGCAGAAGCGGGAGTAAAGGCGAGACCAGCTCGCGGAACATTTCAGGAGCTGTTCCGATCTTAACAATAGGATGAGTAGGCGACGAAACAGCGTTGAAGCCGAGCGTTGTCTCCTCAAGTGCTTCAATGAGCGGCGCGAGCCCGGAGTATAGCTCTTTCCCGCGTTCGGTAGGAATCATTTTTCGTGCTGTTCTCGTAAATAAAGGCTCGCCAACCTCCGCCTCCAACGCAGCCAAATGTTGGCTCATTGCGGGCTGGGTCATAATTCTTGACTTGGCCGCTTCGGAGACGGAGCTATGTTTATAAATGCGGATAAAACTGCGATACCATTCAAAGTTAGCCATGGCGATAATCCCTTCCGGTTGGTAGTGCTGTCATTATTATATCGCTTCCGCTGGAAAATCAAAAAGCACCTGACGCGCGAGGCGTTCAGGTACTTTTCGATTAATTCATTTTATAAATCTGGGAACTGACTTAACCCAATCTCGCGATAACTTCCTTAGTGACGCTAAGCGTGGATTGCGGATTTTGACCGGTAATCAAATTGCCGTCCGCCTCCATATGATCGCTCCAATCCTCGCTCCCCACAAACTCCGAGCCCGCTTCACGCAGCTTGGACTCCAGCAAAAACGGCATTTCGGCGTCGAGTCCGGCCGCTTTTTCTTCGGTGTTTGTGAAAGCTGTCAAGCGTTTACCCGCAACGAGATAGCTGCCGTCCGACAGCTTCGCATTCACCAGAGCGGCAGGGCCGTGGCATACAGCAGCGACAACTTTGTCAGCTTCATAAAATTCGCGCAGCAGTGTTTGAAGCTTCTCATTATCGGGGAAATCAAACATTGTGCCGTGGCCGCCTGGCAGGAAGATCACATCATAATCCTTTGCTTCGACGCCATCGAGCTTCACCGTATTCGCCAAATACTTTTGCGTATCAAGCAACTCCTGAGACGTTTCTGCACTCAAGCTGTTTCCGTCGATCGGCGTTTGGCCGCCCAGAGGACTTGCCACTGTAATGGCATAACCTTGCTTGGAAAACTCAATATAAGGCTCTGCGAACTCGGAAAGCCACAAACCCGTGGATTTTTCCGGATTCATTTGGCTAGCCGAAGTAACAACGATGAGAATGCGTTTATGATTCAAAATAATTCTCTCCTTTAGGTTTAATAGGTGACTGCACGTATATCGTAACCCTTGACTATTTATAAATCCAATTCGACTATTTCAATCTAATCATAAATATTTTTATATCTTTAACGACATAAAGACGATTCGTCTACCTATTCGCGATGGTAAAAATAAAACGGCCGCCCACATTCGGACAGCCGTTTTAAATAAAATTTCGTCGCTAATTGCAGATGCCAATTAACCGCCAGCTTTCGCCATCAATTCCATCAATGATCGAAATAGTATTGCTTGATGTAATAGTGGGAGCTGTTCAAGCTACTCGTTTCTTGACAGTGTGTACAGAGAAGCTCGCCCATAGCTGCTGGATTACTCTCACATGTGAAACAAAGCGGGGTCTCCGAGGAATTTGACATAGGAAGCGGATAGAGGCCTGGTAAAGGATTCATTTTCATCGTAATCATCAACCTTTCTTAGTTTTATTTATCTCATTAATAATTCATGTCATGAAGAAAAGGATACGCGACTGTCGTCAAAAACTCAGGCAGTTGTTCCGCCACAGTCATCTCACGGAACAATTCGGCAGCTTGACGGAGCAATTCTATTTTCATCCCTTTGTCCGTGCTTTCCGCTAGTTGACGCTCCAACTCTTCGTTCAACCACAAATCTAACAGATCGCCCGTAAAGCGCCGTCCATCTGCCAGTATCCCTCTTGGATGATGCAGCCACTGCCATAGCTGGGCACGGGATATTTCCGCTGTGGCCACATCCTCCATCAACCCCTGAATTGGCACCGCTCCTGCCCCGCCCAGCCAAGCCGCTACATATTGAATGCCAACGGACAGATTTGTTCTGACACCGTGCTCCGTAATGACTCCTTCCGGCAGCTCCAGCAGCTTCTCCGCTGTGCAATCCGGCCCATCCGGAATAGCTCCGAGTTGATGAGGTCCAGGCATAAGAGTGTCAAACACTTCCCTTGCGATCGGCACGAGCGCCGGATGGGCGACCCAGGTGCCGTCATGACCGAGCCTTACCTCGCGCAATTTATCTCGGCGAACCTTATCCAGTGCTTCGGCGTTGGCGGAGGGGTTGTTCTTGATCGGTATTTGTGCAGCCATGCCGCCAATGCAATGTGCACCGCGCTTATGACATACCCGTACCGCAAGCGTGGCATACGCGGACATGAACGGCGATTCCATCGTCACCAAGCCGCGATCGGGCAGGATTATATCAGGATGGCGGCGGAGCTTTTTGATATAGGAGAAGATATAATCCCACCGGCCGCAATTGAGTCCATCAATATGATCCTTAAGCACGTAGAGAATTTCCTCCATCTCAAATGCAGCGGGCAGCGTCTCGATCAGCACCGTCGCACGGAACGTCCCTCGCTCCAGATGGAACTCCTCTTCGGTATGAAGAAACACATTCGCCCATAGTGCCGCCTCCTCCATACTTTCCAGCTTGGGAAGATACAGATAGGCGCCCTCACCCTTCAACGCCTGCTCGCGCGCATTATGCCATGCGAACAGTCCGAAGTCGAACAAACTTGCGGAAATCGGCATGCCGTTCAAAAGCACATGTTTCTCTTCCATATGCCAGCCTCGCGGACGTACCTTCAGCACGGCTGGACGATCGGCCAGCTCATACTGTTTACCTTCAGCACTCGTGAAGCGGATCGTACCAGCGCATGCATCTCGTATATTCCGCTGTCCGCCGACAACATTGCTCCAAGTAGGAGAGTTGGCATCCTCAAGATCACACATGAACACCTGAGCCCCGGAATTAAGCGCGTTGATGACCATTTTGCGATCCCCTGCTGGACCGGTAATCTCCACCCGCCGATCCTTGAGCGACGGTGGAGCGGGCCGAACCTCCCAGTTACCACTGCGAATGGGGGCGGTGTCTAGGCGGAAGTCAGGTTTCTCCCCATGGTCAAATGCCTCTTGCCGCCTCGCCCGCTCGCGGAGCAACGCTTTGCGTCGCTCACCGAACTGCTCCTCCAATCGCCTGACAAAGGCTAATGCCTCTGGGTGGAGCAACGGCTCCTCTTCCGGCTCCAGCTTCGGCGCATTCAGCATGAGTCCAGCCAGTTGCTGCTCATTCATGCAGATTCCTCCTTGGAGGTGGCTGTTGCAAATTGCGCTGACTCCGTTGATTCCGCCAGTGCACCTGTGCTGGCAAGTCCACCGCTGACAACCTGGATCACCGCATCAAAATACCCCGTACCAACCTCCCGCTGATGTCTAGTCGCTTCATAACCAAGTGGTTCAGCGGCGAACTCGGCTTGCTGCAGCTCGGAGTAAGCGGCCATGCCGCGATCTCGATAATCGCGTGCCAGTGTGAACATGCTGTAATTGAGCGCATGGAAGCCGGCTAGCGTTACAAACTGGAATTTGTAACCGAGCTTGCCGAGCTCCCGTTGGAAGCTTGCGATTTCCGCATCGCTGAGCTTCTTTTTCCAGTTGAAAGAGGGGGAACAGTTATAGGCGAGCAGCTTGCCGGGATAAGCCGCGTGGATAGCCTGCGCGAACATGCGCGCTTCCTGTAAATCCGGCTCCGAAGTCTCACACCAGACGAGGTCAGCATAAGGAGCATAAGCCAGCCCGCGAGCAATGGCTTGATCCAGTCCAGCTCTCACGTAGTGAAAGCCCTCCGAGGAGCAGCTACCCGTAAGGAATGGATGATCTGATGGATCAACATCGCTAGTGAGCAGCTTAGCTGCATACGCATCGGTACGGGCGATCAGCACCGTATCTACTCCCAGTACATCAGCCGCAAGCCTGGCGGACACCAGATGGCGCACTGCCTGTTGTGTTGGCAGCAACACTTTGCCGCCGAGATGGCCGCATTTCTTTTCCGATGAGAGCTGATCTTCTAGATGTACGCCCGCTGCTCCCGCCTCGATCATCGACTTCATCAGTTCGTACACATTCAGCGCCCCGCCGAAGCCAGCCTCCGCATCCGCCACAATAGGGATGAAAAAGTCGATGTCACCGCTGCCCTCCGAATGCTGAATCTGATCCGCGCGCTGCAGTGCATGATTGATCCGTTTCACGACGCTCGGTACGCTGTTAGAGGGATACAAGCTCTGATCCGGGTACATTTGTCCCGCCAGATTGGCATCCGCAGCGACCTGCCAACCGCTTAGGTAGATGGCCTTCAGGCCGGCTTTTGCCTGCTGGACCGCTTGGTTACCGGTGAGCGCGCCGAGCGCGTGAACGAAGTCTTCCTCGTGCAGAGAGTCCCATAACTTGCTTGCGCCTCGGGATGCGATCGTATGTTCGATTAAAATCGAACCTCGCAATTTTAGCACATCTTCCGTGCTGTAAGGCCGCTCGATGCCATCGTAACGAGGGGAGCTCCAACGCTCCAACAGCTGCTGCTTCTGATCTTCTTGGTTGCGGCTCATCAGAACTCACCTCCATAACCAAGCTCGAGAACGCCAGATCCTTCACAGCGCGGGCAGCGCTCGAATCCGGATGGTGCCACAGTGGATGCGCTCTGCTCAACTTGCTGGGACAAGCTCTTATGCGGGTAGAGTTCCAGTTCTCCATTTCCTTCGCAGTGCGGGCAATCCATCTGAACCAGCTCCATTCTGTTATAGTTTGTTTCTTTTTATTGATGTTATTATATAACAGTTTTCTGTAGAAGTTCAATACTGTTTCGCCTAATTTTATTGTTGTTATAGTACAGAACTTCAAACGCAAAAAAAGACCGCTTAACACGGCCTTCCATTCTTCGATATGGGGTCCAATCAATAGGCTTCGGATGTGATAGGCTTAGCTTATTTTCTTACTCATAGCCAATAGTTCGAGCAGCTATATAAGCAGCAGGGAAGCTATAGTTGCGGTCCCGCCAGCGGAGTTTTCACACCTTGACGGGACTCAGACTTTCGCTAATTTTATTGAGGAATCACTGTTGCCAAAAGGAATGGATCATAAGTTCCCACCGGTATAAACCAAATGATTTCTTTTGTTTACTGTTTCATTGTGTTCATAAAGCTATTTCGGGTTAACTCTCGGAGGCAAAAATCTTGCTTCCTTTAAATACCAGAACAAGACTTTCATCTGCTTTAAAGAGGGTGCTTAAAGGCACGATTTCGCCTTTCTTTTGCTTTAACCGCCGTGGTCTGTAAGATCATGCATGCTGGCAGTCATACTTGGAACTACAAACTGCTGAAAGGTAATTTCCGTTTTTACTGAAGACGTACAGGTAGCTGTAAATACGAATCATACTGTCCGCCGCAGTGAATAATATGTTTGCCAAAATTTACTGGAGGTGCAGCTGGTGTACCAGGCATTATGCCACCAACTTCATCCTTTGCACTTACAATAAAGCGAAGTTGCTCTCCCGGATAAAGGAGCATTCCTATTGGGAACATCTCAATTTCAATCTCTACAATCTCACCCTTGTGGAGTTTTTCTTCACGATCAAAAGTATATGCAGGCACCTCATCCGTGCTCTTTTCTTCATCAAGGTGTCTCATCGATACACGAAGACGACCGTTGCTGCCTTTATATCTTAAAACACTTCCGCCGCGGTCTGTTAGATCATGCATCCTTGCAGTCATATTTGGTACTACAAACTGCTGAAGGTGATTTCCAAATTTATCAAGCTTATAGAGATATACAAGTATATCCATATCATCGCTACCATCAACTTCAACATAAAGTTTTGCTTTAGGATAACCGACAAGTTCTGTCTTTTCCTCTGCTTTATAGAGGAATGATGCCTGTGCAAGAGATGCCTCACTGTCATAAATTGCAGGTATATCTGCTTTAGCAAGTGTTGTTGAAAGAGTACGCGTAGCTCCATCAAGATACATCTTCTTGTATTCCGTCCCTTTAGGTGGGAACGTTTCAGCTTCAATGCCTTCATAATGTCCACCTTCAAAATCATGAAGTGCATACCGCACCACAGGTGTTTTCTCCCAGCCATTATCGATCCCCTTTAGGAAATGGTCGAAGAATTTAAGGCGGTCTTCCTGCTGTTCCTCCTTGTAGAAATCCGGCCATTCCTGATTGTCATGGATACGAAGCCATTTGTTTTCCTTTGGCATACTTCTCCAAGCGCGAAATGTGCCTGGGGTGTGCAATGTATTGCTGTAACTTGCTACAACATAAGCAGGGCAAGTTATATTCTCGAATTTAGCAATTTTATCCTCCCATAATTCACAGTTGGCAAATGGATATTTAAGCCCTTCATCATGTACATCTTCTCTCCTAACAGGCTTACCAGCATGTACATGGTTAACTTGCAGACGAGATGCAAAGTTTACATCAAGTATACCGCCTCGACGAATGAGGTCACGATAAGCATCTCCAAAACCTTCCACCGGATTTATCGCTGCAAGGTGGGGCGGCTGCTCCGCAGCGATGAACCACTGTGAAAGCGCAAGGTATGAAGTGCCGCTTGTAGCGACCTTTCCGTTGCACCATTCTTGTTCAGCAAGCCATTCTATGAGATCATAGCAGTCACGAGCCTCCTGTGTACCAATCATATAGATATCGCCTTCAGAATGTGCAATTCCTCTCGGATCAGGATTACAAACTGCGTAACCATGATTACACCAATAAGCAGGGTCACTGCCCTCGAACTTATGAAGACCCGAAAGTTCTGAATCAGGTATACCAATCATACCAAAAAGATTTGTGTATCTTGGGGCTGTACCGGCTGCCTTTCCATAAGGACTCCAAGAAATAATAACAGGAACCTTTTCTTCTCCAGAGGGGCGGAAAACATCAGTGTAGATTGTAACACCATCTCTAAGTTTTACCGGTACATCTCTTTCAAAAATCACATCACACAGCAGTGGCATAAAACGTTGATCTACTTGATAGCCTTTCTTGAGCTCCATTGTACCCGGGTTGAATTTGCTCAGTATACCGTGCTCAACTCCATCATCGATATATTTAAATGATTGGTTGAATAACATCATTTCTTTTGCTTTATCCATAGTCGAATCATCCTTTGAATTTAATGAATTGCATTCTTTGATTTTTCACATTTTGTTACTACGTTGGGCTAAATGAACAGCAGCTGATCTGAAAGTGATGAAATCAACGCTGGCAGTACAGCTGGCTTTTACTTAATTAAGGTCGAAATCACGCTCCATTGCTCTGCGCCCTCCAGCCCGGATGACCTGTCTCGGTCTACCTCGTGAACAGAAACAGAAATCGACATCATAAATCGAGTTTTGAGTCAAACTTCTGTACTCCTCTTTCACTTTAAGTTACAATAATGAACAACCTGTTGTCTTTTATTAAGTATAGAATTGATAAAGATTCTGTTCAATAATTAAAAATGGCAAATGTGTCGGTTACGGAACACCTTGAATTATTATGTTGGTTAAAATAAGGAGGTTTTTTTTTGCGTAATCCAAATACGGATTTACGTGTCATTCGAACTAAAGAATCCATTCGAAATGCACTAGTAGAATTAATAAATGAAAGAAGTTTCGAAGCCATTACGGTTAAAGACATAACAACAAGGGCGCGAATTAATCGAGGTACATTTTATGCATACTATCAAGACAAATTTGATTTAATGACGAAGTGTGAAGAAGAATTGATGTTTGATATGTCCAAAATTATAAAACAAAGCTTTCCAAGTGTTATTGCCACACTTGAAACGGGCTCTCAGGCTATAGCACCATTTTCTTTTACAGTTTTATTATTTGAGTATTTAGGTATAAATAGTGCACTTATGAAAGCTCTGTTAGTTCAAAAGGGGAATTTTTCATTTCAAGCAAGATTGAAAGAATTTATATGGGAGACACTCTTTGGGAATAATCCAGATGCATTTGTAAAGGAGGAAAATCTTCTGGTGCCACAACAATATTTATCTTCTTATATGGGGAGTGCAATCATAGGAGTAATTCAACAATGGTTAGAAAGTGGCAGGAGAGAGTCTCCTGAAGATATGGCTCGTATCCTAACAACCATTACAGTTAATGGTCCCTTCTTTGCAGCTGGTTTAAAGAAATAATTCGGCACAACAAAATCATCTTTGCATTGTAGAGAAAGCCGCCTGAACTCAAATGACCGCTAATAAAGATTAGCGGTCACTTGTTATTTCAGAATGTGTACTTGATGTCCGCTAATGTAATTCAATATTTGGAGGCTTTGCTAATGAGAGAAACACAGGGAATTTCGGAACTGGGCGATCAGATGATTCAGGAATTCATTCACACCCTCACCACCCATGAAGATTTGAACTCCAGATTTGAACTCCAAAACATTAAATAAGTACGCAAGCGATTTGAAACATTAGCAATTTATTCACGTTTCCAGCAATCGCGCTCCGAACGAGGAAGAAACGACAATCCTAATGGCTACCCTTATGGCAAAGGTAAGCTTCAGGAAGAGCTACTAAACCATAATACATCTCTAAATTCATTGCGTCCGCTTAAACAACAGGAAACTGAATAATCCATTAGTCTGGGCGGTGTGAAGAAAAAACAGCAAGCCGATCACGTTCGAAGGCTTAGCGTATATTTTCGTTAAAATGTTGGCGCGACCCCTAGTTCTGCTTTTCACGTGTGTTGCTGTTTGCGTCTGATACTGTAAAATCGCATTGCGGCAGGTACACCCTTAATTTCAAGAATTCCGTTATAGATGAGCTCCCTCAATCGGTATTCAAAATAAGAATCCCCGATGTATTGCTCACAATAACCAATTGCCTCACCAATTAATCGGGCTGATTTTAAGAAGCTGTTATCGCTCAAGGGCGGCTTAAGATCATCCAGCTTCTCCAACAGATATTGATCATAATATTCTGCAGGCACCTCAAGCACAGCACCGTCTCGCCAAATACGCAGCGTTCCGGATTGCTCCGTAATTACCTGCCATTCACGTTCCAGCTGCGTAAGATCAGAAGCACACAACTTACCTTTGCCATCCATCAGGGTAAAAGCTTCCCGTAGTTTGTTCGAAGGGATCTCTCCCGAGTACCTATAGTTAATGGAGGCTTCTGGTCGGTTGTAAAGCTCCTCGCACATTGCGCAAGCATCATTTACTGAAATAGAATTATGTTTGTTTCGGAGTAGGTAGAGCGCGTGTCGCATCCCTGCCTGCTCGCATGCGTTGCCACTGGTCCAAATAATCACTTCTGCCTGTTCCGGAATTTTCTCTAACTCGTCTAGAAGCTCATTGTATTCTTCTTCGAATTCAGTGTAAGCTTCGAACGCTTCCGTGATATTGTTGTGGAACCAGTTACTGCGTGCCTTCCGTCCTTCCGGCGAGTCTAGACTGTAGAGTGGACCAATTGCGTAATTCTCACGCAACGTTATCAACTTGTGCGTTTCCTCGCAGTCGAGTCCTTTTAGTGCCTGTCTCATGCTGCCCGCAAAGGAATCGCCAACAACGATATGGACATGAGTACAGGTTGGTACAGGGGACCAGACCGCCCTTTTTTCCTGAATTCCCATCAGTTCGTCATACAGCTCAATCAGTTCAGAGATCGTCGTATCAAGCGTTCCTTCCTGTTCCTTTATTAACTTGATATTTGCCAAAATCAACCTCAGATAGGGCTTTAATTCTCCTTCTCCCAAGCTATCGGTTGCCTTTTTGATTGCTAACATATCCCTCAAAGCTATTTCCCTACCCTTCGTACTTGCCCTAAATAGAAGCTTACTCCATCAACCTCGCAGTCAGCATCGACTGAGCGACCTTTTGGCCATCGGCGAATACCTGGACCTCGACCTTGCAGAATTTGCGGCTCAGCTCGATCAGGACCGGGTACAGGCGGAGCATCTGATCAATCTCTACTGGAGCGAAATAATACACAGAATGGCTATCCGCAATCAAGTTGCTGCGTCGATGATCGCGAATGGTACGTACCGCGGCATGATGGATAAGGCCGGACAGCACTCCTTCCGACAAATTGCCCATTGTGTTACTGAACAGCGCCTCGGCGGGGCCTTCGTAATAAACACGACCATCCGCTTCGCGTCCTTCATGGAACATACGCCGTATCTGATCCTCCAGCGTTTCACCGTTCTGTGGCTGATGCTGAATCTGCTGCATCGCTTGCAGCACATCTTTACGACTAATAACACCGGCAAGCCTGCCATCCGCAGCCACAACCGGCAGAAGCTCGATCGCCTCGCCGACCATCATATGACCTACTGTTGCCACCGATGTCTGAGGTGTGCAAGTTTTAGGATGGGGCGTCATACGGCCAGCAATAGGCTCCTCCAGCTGCGCTCCAATCAGATCCTTCGTTGTCACCATGCCAATCGGTCTCATGTCATCGTCGACAACAGGGAAGCGGTTGTGGTTCGTCTCGTCAATTTGCCGCATTGCATCGCTGACAAGGGCATCCTTATGTAAATAAGCCAGCGGAAGATCATGGCGCAAAATATCCGAAACCAGCACGATCTGCTTTTTGATCAAACGATCATAAATCGCCCGGTTGATTAGCGCCGCCACCGTAAACGTGTCATAAGTGCTGCTGAGAATGGGCAGCTCAAGCCGGTCGGCCAGTTCTACGACTTCCTGGCTTGTCCCAAAACCGCCTGTTACCAGCACCCCGGCGCCTAGCGAAAGCGCACTATAATGAGCCTTGTCGCGGTTGCCAACAATGAGCAAATTGTCCGGCTCTATGTAGCCCATCATTGCTTCCAGCTGCATAGCGCCGATGACAAACTTGTTCAGCGTTTTCTGCAGACCTGCTTTCCCTCCGAGCACCTGGCCGTCGACAATCGAGACGATCTCTTCGAACGTCAGCTTGTCGATCTTCTCCTGCTTGCGGCTGTCCACCCGCACCGTACCGGTACGCAGCTTCGTGCTGACGATGCCGCGCGACTCTGCCTCTTTGATGGCTCGATAAGCTGTGCCTTCGCTCACATCCAGAGCTTGTGCGATTTTGCGCACCGAAACACGCGTTCCGACCTCTAAACTTTCCATATAGGTAATAAGCTGATCATGTTTGGTAGAAAAATCGGCTGGTCCCATATCGACTTCCTCCCGTTATCGAATCATCTGCTATTCGGCGCGAAGCCGGATACCCTGCCATCGTCCTATGGAACAGCGTTCTCCTATGTACTTAAAATGAGAGCGCTTCTATTAATTCTTTAAACTCATCATAAACTAAAATTCAAACAGTCAGCAAGGAAGCTCCCTTCCTAGCTCGGCTTGGGAATTCCATCCTTTGTTTTCAGATCCCTCTAGCTAAAATGCCCTTCGTCGCCTAAGCCCCCTCCCTCTCTTTATCTGTCTACCTCATCCAAGCGAAGGCAGCTTTCCTGACATTTGCTCCATCGCCGCCTTCATCTGATAGTTATCAATATGTGTATAAATTTGTGTTGTTTCGATGCTCGCATGACCGAGCAGTTCCTGAAGCGTGCGGATGTCCGTGCCGCTACGAATTTGCATCGTTGCAAAACTATGCCTTAGCTTATGGCTGGACAGCTTTTTCATCGACAGCTCGGGAAGCTCGCCCTGTAGCCGACGCAGCGTTGCATCTGCAATCGTCTGGATCATGCGAATTGACAGCCTGCGCCCAAGCTGGCTGATGAACATCGGCTGCTCCTTGCCCTGCCTCATCTCCAGCAGATTCTCTTCCATCATGCGGCGCAGCAGCCCCGCCAAGCTGTCCGGGAGCGGGAGGTAGCGCCACTTGCGGCCTTTACCCAACACCGATAAAATCCCATCTGGTTTAAGGTCATGAATATTTAAGCGGTGAATTTCACCGACACGAAGTCCAGCATATGCCATCAGCAGCAAAATGGAAAGATTACGCTCGCGATGTTTGCCCTCCACATGCTGGAACAGCTGCAGCAGCTGTCCTTCCTCTAAATACACCGGAATACGGTTTTTCTGTTGCCTTGACTTTGGCGTAAGCGCAGCCGGATTACTGCTCAGCCGATCCATCTCATTCAACGAGCGATAAAATGCCCTCAAAGACGACAGTTTACGGTTCCGCGCTTCATCTCCGGCTCCTCCCTCCCGACTGCGTGATAAGTAACGCATAATTTCCAGCTTGCCGGTATTTCCCAGATCAGCTGGGTACAACATCGACAGATATTGTCTGACATCCGCCAGATAAGCTTTTTCGGTTGAGCTCGTCATACCCTGGTTTTTCATCCAGATGCCGAACAGCTCCAATTCCTCGCCATATGTCTCTTGAAGCTCATGATTGGTCGCAGACAAGCCTTCCAACTCCTTTCCTTCTTATAAAAAACCCTCTATAAAATGAAGTTGCGTAAAATATGTATTTCACGCAACTTTTGAGCCGGAAAAAACGGCATCCTCGATGGCTCAGGAATGCCGAATATGTTGCAACGTCTGGCGGAAAATCTGTTCCACATGATCGTCATCTAGGGAATAATACACCGTTTTCCCTTGTTTGCGGCGCTTGACGATACGCATGTTACGGAGGTATCGCAGCTGATGGGATACGGCCGACTGGTTCATTTCCAGCAGTACGGTCAGATCATGTACGCATAGCTCGCTATGCAGCAGAGCTCCTACCAGCTTGACCCGCGTCGGGTCGCTGAAAGCTTTCAGCCAATCTGCAAGCTGAAGCGCGGATTCATCATCCAGCATCGCCGCTTTCACCGCAGTCAGATCCTGCTGAACCTCTGGCACAGCATGCTCTGATTCTACCTCCACCGGATCCTCTTCTCGGAAATCGGAAGAATAGGGTTCAGGAACGTTTGAAGCATCCGATTTCATATCAATTCCTCCGGTTCATTAGGCTTGTATACCATTATAACAAATCCCGGGCATTAAACGGAAGTTTTACGGACATGATGAAATTTCAACAATTAGGCGTATTGCGGTTGACTGTACCTCTTATAAATCATATTATGTGAACAAGTATTCATATGTAAAGAAGTTGTAGGAAGGATGATACTTTTGAATGAATTCCGAGTAAAGGGACTTAGCTGCGGCAACTGTGCCATGGACTTGGAGCGGCAAATCCGCAAACTTCCCCATGGTGAAGGAGCAACACTGCATTATTCCTCTGCACGGCTGGTCGTAGATGAGCGGATCGAAATGGATCGCGTCCGTAAAATTTTGAAATCCGATGGTGCTGTCATTCAAGCAGCTCTAAATGGACCAGGATCGGCTGCGGCTCTGAAAGCCCCCTTTCCGATGGCCGGGCAAGCGAACTCATGTTCTTCAAGCGACTGCGGCTGCTCAGCAGACGGACACAAACATAATCATTCGCATAACCACAATCATAGCCATAGTCACGATCATAATCATGACCACAGCCATGACCATGCTTCGCATAAGCACAGTCACGGGGATAACCACCAACATGCACACTCTCACGGCGGTCACGATCACAGCCATAGTCACGACCATGCTCACGGCGATCATGACCATCATGGACATGACCACTCCCACTCCGTCGGCAAGGGCATCTACATCGAGCTCGGTATCAGCTTTGCTTTATTCCTGACGGCACTTATAGCAGAAAACAGCTTCCCTTACAGTGTCATTGTAATCCTATATTTGGCTGCGATTGGGCTAAGTGGCTGGAGAACGTTCTGGAAAGGCCTACGCAACCTCGTTCAGCTGCGATTCACGATGGATACGCTGATGACCGTGGCGCTCATTGGAGCTGTGGCCATTCAAGAATGGAAAGAAGCTGCGCTAGTAGCGATTCTATTCGGTATTAACGAGTTGCTTGAAGGATTAGGTATGAATCGAGCAAGACAGTCTATGGAAAAGCTTCTCAACGCTGCTCCTAAAGAGGCCATTCTGCTTGAGAACGGCCAGAAGCGTTCCATTCCTGTATCCGAGCTGTCTGAAGGTCATACCGTTCTCGTAAGCGCCGGAGCGCAAATTCCTTCGGATGGAACGATTCTGACGGGGAGCAGCTCCGTCAACGAAGCGGCCATCACCGGTGAATCAATCCCTGTCGATAAAAAGCCTGGCGACACCGTGTTCGGCGGCAGCTTGAATCAGGAAGGAAGCCTGACGATCCGCATTGATAAGGCGTTTAAACAGTCCTCCCTTGCCAAGATTCTGCAGCTGGTACAGGAGGCACAGGAATCCAAAACGCCAACGGAGCTGTTTATCAACCGTTTTTCCCGGTATTATACTCCGGCAATTATGATCATTGCTGCTCTGGTCATGCTCATACCACCACTGTTTTTCGGTGGGGAATGGCGCGAATGGCTTTACGAAGGGCTAGCGGTGCTGATTGTAGGCTGTCCATGCGCGCTTATCCTCTCTTCGCCAGTCGCTATTCTTGCCGGCATTACCAAGCTTGCTAGAGAAGGCATTCTCGTTAAAGGCGGCGCTTTTCTGGAGCAGCTGGGACGAATTCGGATCATTGCTTTTGACAAAACGGGTACACTCACCAAAGGAAAACCACATGTTGCCGCTGTACAAAGTTGGGATGATCGCTTCCTCCCTGTAACAGCGTCCATGGAAAGTGGTTCCTCCCACCCACTGGCGACGGCAATCATGAATTATATGAAGGAACAGAATGTCGAGCATGAAACGATTGAAACACAAACCGCTTTAGGCCGTGGATTGACGGCAACGATTGATGGCAACTCTTATGTGCTCGGAAGTCCACAGCTTCTCGATCAACTGGAGCTCAGCAACGCCGTCGAGGCCAAAGAAAAAATCGAGTCCTATAGAGAACAAGGCCTTACGCTCGTATTGCTGGCAGATGAAAGTAAAGTGCTAGGAATCTTCGGCCTTTCCGATGAGCTTAGACCTGAAACTCCGGAAGTGGTCAAGGAGCTTCACCGCGCCGGAATCAGCCGCACCGTAATGCTGACTGGTGACCATGCAATCTCTGCGAAACGGATGGCTGCAGCAAGCGGGGTTAAAGATTACGAAGCAAGCCTGTTGCCAGAAGACAAAGTCGACCGTATCAAAGAGCTTAGGAAGGCTGGGCGGGTCGCCATGATCGGCGATGGCATCAATGACGCCCCTGCTCTTGCTACCGCTGATCTTGGTATTGCCATGGGCAAAGGCACGGACAGCGCCATCGAAACAGCTGATCTAGTGCTTATGCAAGATCATTTGGGCAAGCTGCCTTCAGCAATTCGAACCGCGAAGCTGACGAATCGCATTATTACTTTTAACATCAGCATTTCGCTCGGACTGAAAATAATAGCCCTCTTACTCACAATCCCAGGCTGGTTGACGCTCTGGATCGCTATTCTCTCCGATATGGGAGCAACGATCCTGGTGTCCTTGGTCAGTATGATCCTGCTCCTTCCGTCCCGCAAAGCTTCCTCCTCTACAACATCTCAAGCAAGCTAACAAAAACGCCAGCAGCGGAATCAATCCGCTGCTGGCGTCTTCTTATCTCTTTAATTAAGGGATGAACTGCTGAACAATCTTCGTCACAACCCCATCTTTCACCGTGAGGTGATAAGGGAAGTCGCTCAGATCAAGTACGTCGTTTTTAGGGAAAAGCTTAGCGAATTGATCCACAGCCATCGGCTCATTCCACTCCGTGGTGATCTCTGCTGGATCGCCGGTTTTGTCATAAATCTGCATAAGAACGACTGCATCCGGTGATACCTCGTACATCTTCACTGAAGGATCATTGTTCACAATATAGTAACCGTCAGGAGCGCTGTCCAGTCCGGAATCAGGCTCATTTTTGAGGAACTCGGCGTCAGCCTCTTTACCTTCGTACCAATCGATCCCATCGGCACTTATGTACCATTTGCCATCTTTATAACTAAGTTCATTAATATAGTCTGTTTGGGTGTCTACCGTCTTCTTGAAGGGCTGATAATCCCCGCCCACGGCATTAGCCGTTGAGATGAAGTAAAACAAGATCGACGCGGTTGCAATAATGCTGAGAAGGCTTTTTTTCATAATGGCTCGTCTCCCTTTCTAATCCTAGAAAAACTACTGCCCGGTAACTCGATCTGTTCGGTTATTACCCGGTGAAGCCGGGGATGAATCAGCTTCTGATATCATTATAAACGGATCAACCTGCCAAGAGGTTGCAACAAAGTTACAAAACACTGTACTCTAATTATGTAAGTGTGAAAACAGACAAAGGAGAATGCAGACATGCTTCGCAGAATAATAGGTTTCACCGTTTTCCTTTTTCTATTTGCAGCCATTACGTATTATATTGGCTGGAATCTTTCGTTATTCCTAAGCAGTCTCGGGGTTGATCAGCATGTTTGGATGTGGATTGTTGTGTCTTTCCTCTCCCTCTCTTATCTTATTGCGATGGCGCTTATACGGCTGTGGGGCGGCCTGCCGGTGCGACTGTTTAAACTGGCGGCTTCTTATTATCTCGCGGTCATTGAGTTCTTGATCCTGTTGCTGCCTTTGGCTAATCTAGGTTGGCTGATCGCTGCTGCGGCCGGAGTGGAACGCGAGAACTACAATGAGGCTGCAGGTTGGTCCGTCCTGCTTTTGCTCGTCCTTCTTCTCGTTTGGGGCAGCCGTAATGCCTGGAGCCCGATCGTGCGCCACTTCAACCTCCATGTGGATAAACATGTCCCGGGCCGTGAAAGTCTCACCTTGCTGGCCGCATCCGATATCCATTTGGGCGATATTGTGGGCAAGCGGCATCTGTCTAGGCTAGTGAGCATTAGCAAGGAGCTGCAGCCTGATCTAATTTTGCTCGCAGGAGATGTAATCGACGATAGTGTGAAGCCATTTATTAGGCAAAATATGGCCGAAGTCATCTCGCAGCTGAAAGCGCCTCTCGGTACTTACGCTGTCCTTGGCAATCATGAATATTATGGGGGCCACATTTCCGAATACACGGCCAAAATGGCCGATGCTGGCATACCAGTGCTACAGGATCAGGTGGTGCAAACCGGCGGTCTTTATATCGCGGGTCGCAAGGACAAAACAGCAGAAGCGATGTCGGCTGAAGGCCGGATTTCCACCGCAGAGCTGCTTAGCCAAGCCGACGCATCCGCCCCCATTTTCCTGATGGACCATCAGCCATATGGCTTCGCCCAAGCAGCTGAAGCTGGTGCAGACCTCCTTCTGTGCGGACATACACATCGTGGCCAGTTTGCACCGAACCATCTAGTGACACGCCGCCTTTTTGAGCTCGATTGGGGTTATATGAGAAAATCCGCTCTCCATGTTCTTGTTTCCTCCGGATTCGGCAGCTGGGGTCCTCCAATTCGACTGTTTAGTAGAAGCGAAGTATTATTAGTGACGTTTACTTTTAAGAAATAATTATTATTCCGACCCCACCCCGGCCGCAGGCCTTCTGACCTGCGGTTTTAAAATTGGAATATGGTTTACATAACTATTCTTACAAAGATGAATGGCCGTAAATAACTGTGTTGTCCACTCGATGCTTGATTGTTACAATTGTATATGTTGAATGGAGGAACGAAGCTAATGAACCTATTGAAGGTAAAAGACCGCATGGAGCTGGACCGGCGCGTTCCCTCCATGCCGTGGTATGTGGAAAAATTCATCAACTACAAGCTGCCTGATCTGTCTCCTTCCTCCTTGCTGGAATACGTACGGGATTATGAGGCCTTTTTCAACTGGCTTCTTGCCGAAGGTCTTGCTGCTGGCCCTACTCTCTCGAAAATTACGTTGGAAGAGCTGGAAAAGCTACATATGGACAGCATCGACGCATACAGAATGTTCCTCGCCTCCAAACCGATTCAGGCGAACAGCCGCACGACCGTCTCTCGCAAGCTAAGCTCGCTGCGCTCTCTTTTTCACTATTTGAGCCAGATTGCTGAGGATGATGACTTTTATCCGCTGCTGAAGCGCAATGTGATGGCCAAGGTTGCGATCAAACGAACGCATAAGCCGAAGGATACTGCGGCTAAGCTGGAGGGTAAGCTGCTGCAAGAGGAAGAGCTAGGCGAATTTCTGCGTTATGTGAAGCATGATTACGGCCTTGATGCTGCGCTCAGCAAGCAGGCCCTTTCTTCTTTTGAGAAAAATTCGGTCCGGGATTCCTGTATTGTCAGTCTAATTCTGCACTCCGGGCTGCGCGTATCTGAAGTGGTGAATCTTAATCTGGACGATCTAGATCTGAAAAAAAAGCTCGTTTATGCCTACCGTAAGGGCAGCAATGACGATACGTTCAAGGTACCGGTCTACTTCCGCCAAGAAGCGGTTCAGGACCTGCAGGAATACACCGGGCTGCGCGACAGCCGTTATGCTGCTCCAAGAAGAGAAAAAGCTCTCTTTCTCGCTGTTGCCAATGGCAGGTCGGAGGGCTCGCGCATGACAAAAAGGGCCATCCAGCAGATGGTCCTCAAGTATGCCAAGCGATTCGGCAAGCCGTATCTGTCCGTGCACAAGCTCAGACATTCCTTCGCGACGGATTACTATTTGCGCAACGATCTGTATAAAACCCAGGAGCAGCTAGGCCATGCCTCGCCTGACACGACCCAGATCTACGCTCATCTCACCGACAAAACGATGCAGGAGGCTATCGACCGCATCCGAAAGGATGAATGAAAATCACTCGCCAACAAGCACCGAGCGACCGGCGGGATGATCAGTGATCCCAGAGCTGCGGCATAGCTCCTTCTTCTACGGCATACTCAAAATCCTCAATATCAAATACCTGGACCGGTACCTCAGCTTCGATGAGGCGGTCCTGGAATTCATATTGATCCGATAGAATCGGAATTTCAAGCTTGGAAGCAGTCAACAACAACTCCGTCTCCACGGGGTCAAAATACTCTCCGTAGTGTGCGTTATCCATGGAATTCACAACTGTGAACTGAATGCGATCATTCAAAATGAGCGGCGAGCTCTCTCTCCAAGGCATCTGAAGCGCTCTCTCGATTTTCTTACGGTTCAGCGAGTCCTCAAAAAACAGGATCAGCTCCCCAATTTTGCCGCGTACGAAGGCATCCTCTGTCGGATCGTCCATGACAGGCTCTGGGCTGTCCTTCATCTCATAAAGCTCCAGAATAGTGGAGTAAGGCAGTACGAAGTCAACTGGCAGGCTCGGAACGAGCAGCTGTCCATAAGTCGCCACCATCACCGCTTCAATAACAAATCTCCGCTGCATTCCAGATCCCCCTCTTTAAGCAACGTTACCAAGATAGTGAATCCATTATACATGAATTAGCTCCTGTGCCATAGGGCTTAGCTCTAGTTGCCTGCAAAATAAGGCAAAGGTACAATAACAAGTAGAACAGGCGCTTTAGTCGCTAAAAACGGAGGTCGACTGTACCCTTGCAGCAAGAACAAATTATCATTATTGGCGCTGGACCTTGCGGCCTGGCCGCAGCACTTGAGTTCCGCAACCGCGGAATAGATGCCTTGATCATCGAAAAAGAGAACCTGGTCCACTCTATTTCACAGTACCCGACTTATCTTAGTTTTTTCAGCTCTCCGGAGCTGCTGGAAATAGGCGGTGTGCCGTTCACGACAGCACAGGAAAAGCCTTCCCGCCTAGAGGCGCTTAATTACTACCGTACCGTCGCTCTGCGGAGCGATATTCGCATCAATGCTTATGAGAAGGTCGAGACTGTTATTAAGGAAGCAAGCGGCGCTTTTCTTGTTCACACGACGGCACGCCATGGAGAGAAGCGCAGTTACTCCTCTCAGGCCGTTGTCATCGCAACAGGATATTTTGACCAGCCCAATCGAATCGGCATCCCCGGAGAGGATCTGCCTAAAGTGAGTCATTTCTTTCGGGAGGCTCATCCATATACCGGCATGCAGGTTGCGATTATCGGCGGCAGTAACTCCGCAATAGACGCCGCTTTGGAGCTGGAGCGCGTGGGCGCCAAGGTGACCGTCATCTACAGAAAGCCGGACTATTCGCCTCACATTAAGCCATGGGTCAGGCCCGTTTTCGAAAGTCTCGTGCGCAAAGAACGCATTCGGATGCTCTTTAATTCCAGAACTGTTGCTATTAAACCTGGAAGTATCGTCATTCAAGGTGAAGAAAGCTCACCGTATGAGCTGGAAAATGACTTTGTGCTTGCTCTAACGGGCTTTCATCCCGACCGCGACTTCCTAATGTCGATGGGTGTTGCCATCGAGCCGGAGGGCTATCCGCTTTTTGAGAGCGAAACGATGGAAACCAATGTTCCCGGTATTTATCTTGCCGGTGTTGTCGCTTCGCGCCATGAGGCCAATGAGATTTTCATCGAGACTGGCCGTTTTCACGGAGTGCGGATCGCCGATCATTGGCAGCGGCTCCATCCTGAAAACTGAGAAAGAAAGGGACATTCTGCTCCGGCAGGATCGTCCCTGGTCTTCCTCTTTTTCTTTTAACGGTAACTTCGATTTTTTACCCCTATTATTTAATGCTGCTAAAGGTTTACATAACTATCCTTACAATTTCAAAAGCCCGACAAAACGAGTATACGCTAGCCCTTGAATATAAAGTCAGACATCGGCATTCCAGTGTTGACTGATACAATGTCCCATCTTAAACCTGTCCTCCAGCACTGCTCTCCCTTTACCGTCATCAGTATAAAAAGAAGCGGGCGCATAGGAGCAACCCGCTTCCTGAAATGAATTTTCGTAGTTACAGTACGCGTAAAATGCCGTTTTTTGTAGCTTCTCTGCTGCTAAAATATCATCAATAGAGCTGAAATACTCGCAGACTGCCTTCCATGACTCTTTATTACTTAGACTGCCGTTCAAATACATCTAGTACTCGTAGACAGACGTTTATGTAGATGTAGTATTTGTAGACTGCCGAAGTAGTAATCGTTGTACTCGTAGCCTGCCGTTCAATTGGCTGCACACTGTAAAAGCTGCCTTTTTTACAGTGTGCAGCCCTCGACATTGGTTGTGTCGTTCCGTCACTGAGTGTCGAAAAGCTTTCAATCTTGTTGCTTTATGCGCTTCCCCGGGAAATATCATAGACTATTCTGAACATTTCCCGTCACTATTTCCTTTACTTCTACCATTATCATTACCATCTACTGAGCATCATTATTATCACTTGCTGCGCATCACCCTTATCATCTACTGCGGATGAGATCGCTCCAGCTGCAGCAATTCCTGACGGTTTGTCATTCTCTTTTTCTGTTCTTCCGCTGCGAAGCGGCGCCAATATATCAGCGCATATGAAGCTCCTCCCCAGCCTAAAGCCGTTATTGCCCCGTAGGGGCTGTAAAAGACAGCGAAGCCAGACACGATAAGTAAGGAAACTACTGCGATCCAGCAAATCAATTGCCTGGCTCGGCCCAGCGACCATAATGGATCCATTTCCAGAGGCTGCGCCCTGCGACTTATTCGCAGCAGCCCAGTCATTGGAATGAGCAGCCCTCCATGATGCAGAAGCAAACCAAGCACAAGAAGCAAGCTTGCCGTACTGCCCCATGAAGCGGGCATGAGCAGCAAACCGCCGACAACGACCGCCGGCATAAGCCCCGCCAAACAAGCTGCTCCGGTAAAGCTGCGCCGCTTGCTTTGCACACGGCCGAGCTTTTCCAGAGCCGGCAATGAGCTCTCACGAGCCAACGCGCCTAGAAGCCTTGTCGAAGCGAATAGAATCGACATCGCAGCGGTAAACAGGCTAAGTGCGATGAGCAGAGTTATGACTGCAGCAAACGCTGGACTGCTCCTAACAACGACGCTGAGAGATTCGATTAAAAAAGCGGAACTGCCGCTGAACGGATGAGCTAGGCCATACATGGCGGTCAGCGCCAGCAGCAAGTAACCAGCGGTGAATACATATGCAGCTGCCTGGAACTGTCCCCAAGGAAGGCGCATGCGCGGTTCAATTGTCTCCTCCGCTGTTGATTCAGTTGATCCCCCCGCGACGAATAATCGCCACAAAAGAAGCAATCCGATGAGCCACCCTCCCTCTACGGGAACACGAGCAGCGGTATCGGCCGATCCTTTTGCCAGGGATGAATAGGCGAAATCTGGCCATAGAGCGGCCGCCAGCACAACGAGCATGACCGCACATGCAGCGAGTTGAATGATCGCGGTACCAGCCTGCACCCCGGCGTACCACTTGTTCCCTCCTAGGCAGGCGAGCGTTTGTAGCAGCAGGAAAATGATAAAAAACGTAACGGCAGCTGCCGTCGGTGAGCCTCCTTGCCAGCCAGCCCACGCCTGGCCGAGCCATCGCGAGCCCTCAAAATTCAGATAGGCAACAAGAGCCCATTGCCCGCCTAGCTGCAGTAGAGCAGACATGCGGCCTGCACTTTTTCCGGAAAGCAGAGTTGCAGCATACGACCCACCTTTTGCCGTCGGAAACGAAGACATTAGCTCGGCCTGTACCGCATGGACTGCCAGTGCACATATCCCTAATATCGGCCAAATCCATACAATTAGACCACCGCTGCCTGAAAATCCGACATAGGCGAAAAGTAAAGCCCCGCCACCAATCAACGCCATGCTGTTGAACGGAATGCTAAAGGCGACTAGCGGACCGAAACCCCGCTTCAGCTGCTGTGCAATTCCATATCGGTTCAGCTCCGTTTTATCCTGCATGAATTGAATGTAAGCGGCATATCGCGTGAGCGTTTGATAACCACTATGCATACGGCGATGCTCTGCCAGAGCAAACGCAGCCAGCCAAAAGACGGCGGTCAAACAAAAAAAGGAAAATCCGGCCCACATCCACATGAAAGCTCCCCCTTTTGGTAAGCCAACCCTTCCGCTCCTCATGCAGAACGAAAAGTGCCGAAATCCGATCCGATATTCGGTTCGTTATCCGGCACTTATCGACAATGCTAAGCATGATTCAATCATTCACATCCATAACGCCCAGAGGACCATCCTCCTTGATCAAATCGCTGAGCTCATAGACAGAAATCGGGAAATAGGGAAAGCCGTACACATAGGGTGTTATCTCATAAACGCTGAACCAAATGATCAATGCCCGGTCCGCAATATAATAATCCTGGTCGGCCCGGATTGCTGTGAAGGGCTGAAGCGTCTCTATCCCCCGCTGTTTAATCTGTATGGCTACCAGTTCCGAAAGCCGGCTCACGTAATTCGCTTTCTTTTTAAAGAGCCCTGAGAGTGGGACAGGCTTTCCTTCCTTATTTATGAAGGTCAGCGACCGCTGTAGTGTAAGGCCATGGGCTCCGCCAGTGAAGGCATAATTGAATTGCGAGAGACTGAGAACCCCCTTCTGATTGTTCTTGATCTCATAATAACCTAGCATCTGGGAGCGTGGGTCCTCGAGAGAACCCTGATCCTCCAAAAGTGTTCTTGCCGCAAATCGAATCGACGCATTGATCGTTGCTGCCGCATCCTCGTCACCAGGCAAAGTAACGACGGGCAACAGAAGCTCGATTTTGGGCCTAACGACGCGGCTAGTATGAATGCCTGCCGGCTGAACAAACGGCATGATTCTCCACCTGCCATATCCATAGAATCGGTCTACCCGATTGTATGCGGTCAGGTTGGGGAATCATGCCGTTATCCGTTAAAGCAACATCTTTTCGCGCTCGGTAAGTCTACGTCCACTAACTTGCAGCACCTGCTTACCGGCATTAAGGCCAATGATCCGGTCTGCATATCGCTCCGCCCAATCGCCCTGATGCATAACCGCTATAACGATTAGGCCCTGCTGCTTACATAGCTGCTTGAGATCTCCAAGCACCTTATCCGCAGCATGGGGATCTAGTCCTGAGACAGGCTCATCTGCTAGCAGCACCTTTGCACCATGCACTAATGCCCGGGCAATAGCTACGCGCTGGCGTTCTCCCCCACTCAGTTGGTCCGCCTTGTTATGGGCCTTGTCCAACAGGCCAAGCTTCTCTAGCATGTCCATAGCACCCATGTAGTCGTCACTGCGCACCATCCCGGTTACACGACGGAATACCGAAGCTTGCGCCGCAGAGCCGATCAGCACGTTTTTCAGAGCGGTCCGTCTCAGATTCAGAGACGCCTTCTCCTCGATCAGTGTTATTTCTTTGCGGATTCGGTAGCGGCCTAGCCCGGTTGTGGGAACTTCTTTGCCGTCTACTTTGTACGTTCCGGAAGTCCAGCTCTCTTGCAGTGCGAGGCATTTGAGCAGCATCGATTTGCCGCTGCCGCTTGCGCCTTTGATTGCGATGAACTCCCCGTCATCTGCACGGAAGCTAATATCATCAAGGACCGTCGGTCCGCCTGGAATCTGTTTCTTCAGATGTGCGATATGGATCATGGCTGCGGCTGCGCTCCTTCTGGCCGTCCGGCATACAACCCCGGTCCAGCAATCGTTGTCGATTCCCTATCTTACCAGTGTACGGTAAACAAATAACTCTTTCCACACGAACAAATGTTTGCTATAATAAAAACAGAACAGATGTTCTAATATCTATTCTTAATCAGGAGTGTGATCGAAATGAACTGCAACCACTTTCGATTCATTGAGCGCCATCGTCCCTACCGTGATTTGACCTTCAAGTTTTATGATGATGGCCGACTTGCGATTATCGACAATGACTCTCAGTCCGCGCTTACCCCTTCCGAGCTCAAGGGCGAGAGCCGGGACTTCTACGTACGACAACGTATTGCTTTCATCAAGAGGGATCTTGCTGCCAAATCGCAGCGCTACGCCTGATCGGCCTATCCTCTCCTGAATTGACTGGCCTTCCTTCTTTAAGGTAGATTGAAGGAAGTCTTGACTGCATCCAGTCTATCCAGAGGAGATATTGCCGCAATGACCAAACCGATCCCGCAAACCATCCTATTCGATCTAGATGATACTCTTATACATTGCAATAAATATTTCAACCTGGTCATTGATCAGTTCGTTGACGCCATGCTCGTCTGGTTCGCATCTTATCCTGATCTAACTGAAACTGTCATTCGCCAGAAGCAGAGTGAAATCGATATTGCCGGCGTTCAAGCCAGTGGATTCAAGAGCGACCATTTTCCGCAATCCTTCTTGGACACGTATATTGATTTTAGCCGTCTCACTGGTCGTAGTGAGGATTCCAATGAGATCGACCTATTATGGAGCATGGGCCAGAGTGTGTACGAGCAGGAGGCGGAGCCCTATCCTGATATGGAGCAGACGTTGGAGTCACTTCTGGCAGCCGGACATGAGCTGCATCTCTATACAGGCGGTGAGCCTTTGATTCAGCAGCGCAAGGTAGATCGTCTGCAATTGCAGCGTTTTTTTGGAGAGCGAATCTACATCCGCCAGCATAAAAACACCGACGCGCTGGAACAGATTTTAATAGATGGCGGATTCGATCGCGCCAATACGTGGATGATCGGTAATTCCATTCGTACTGATGTTGTACCAGCTCTAACGACCGGCATTCATGCCATTCACGTAGAAGCCAAGACGGAATGGCTGTACAATATCATCCATATTGATGTGGAGCCTAAAGGGGCGTTTTTGCAGTTGCAACATCTGCGCGACGTTCCCTCAGGCATAGAGAACTATCGTCAGCAGCTTTCCTGATTCAAAATAAGCAAAGGGCATGAGTGGTTCCGGATTACCGGTTCCTCTCATGCCCTTTGCTTATTGCTCAGCTTCTCTTGCTGTCGGCCCCTCATTTTCTGAGTCCCGTGAACAGAACTATAGCATGCAGCGGTTTCCATATTTGGCGACTTGCTCCGCCTAAATAATCGGAAGAATTAGCTTGCGGGCTTTTTTTGTTCACGGCAGATAAAAAGCTCTCCTGCGTGCTGTTTTGATGGTAGTTACGAATATCCATCTCATGCCTGAAAATTGTTTCGTACATTGTTTTCTCTCCTTGCGGGTCCGTAAGTTTGGTGTTCCGGCCCTACAAGAAGTATCTCATGACATAACAGGAACAAAAAGTGTACAATAATAAAAGATAGCTTCCTCTTTTCTAGACTGGAAAACGCTTCCTTCCACTTTTTACAGCTTGTCCCACTGAAAACGGCAGCATAAAAGGAGAAATGAAACGCAGTGCTGAGTGCAGAACGATTTTTGTTACTGTTAAACCATTATCGAATTCTTGACCGCGATACTGAAGTAGAAGCAACTTTGGAAGAGCTGGCAGGGCTATTCCATTGTACGGAACGGAACGTCAAGCTGATTATTCGCAAGCTGGAGGATGAAGGCTGGATCACATGGCATGCCGGCCGTGGCCGCGGCATCCGCTCCCGCATCGAGTTCTGTACGAGTAGAGAACAATTTCTGCTTGATACCGCCAAGTTAATGGCGTCTGAAGGAGATTATCAGAAGGCATTCCAGCTAATGCAAAACCATGGTGACCGCACCTCAGCACGCGACCGCTTTGTTGATTTTCTGAACGGCCACTTTGGTTCTGATCGGCTTGTTGATGGTTTGCAGGCGCAGCGGGATATTTTCCGCCTCCCTGTTTATCGTCCTCCCGTATCCCTTGATCCTGCAAGGCTGTTCTTCTCGTTCGACTCTCATCTGATTCATCAAATTTTCGATCGACTGCTCGGCTTCGACGCGCGTGAAGGCAAGATCGTGCCTGCGCTGGCCCATAATTGGGAGAGCAGCGAGGATGCCCGTGTCTGGACATTCCATCTGCGCAAGGGAGTCAAGTTCCATCACGGTAAAGAAATGACCTCAGAGGATGTATGTTTTACGCTGCAAAGGCTCGCGGACGGGCAGCCGAACCGCTTCTTGCTTGAAACGATGGTCGCGGTAACCGCGATAGACAGCCGAACCGTGCGAATCTCGCTGCGCCAGCCAAACCGTCTGCTACCCAGACTGTTATGCTCTGCGGTCGCCTCCATCCTGCCCGCAGACTTGTTGCAGGACGATCCGGAGCGTTATTGGCAGCTTCCATCGGGTACAGGACCATTCCGCCTCAATCGCTGGACAGCCGAACGTATGGACCTGGTCGTTCACGAGGCCTATTTTCAAGGACGTGCTTACCTGGATGAGGTGCAAATCGCTGTGATGCCAGAAGATATTCCTGTGGAAACACGCCAGAAATGGGGGCAGATTATGGCAAGTGACACCCGCATGGCGGTCAGACCAGAGCAGAGCTGGGGAAAGATTCAGACCATTAATCATGGCTGCAGCCTGTTGTCCTGGAATCGCCGGAAGTCCGGCCCGCAGCAGTCTGTCGCCTTCCGGCAAGCGATTGATCTGGCGATCGACCGTCAAGGAATGAGCCGTATGAGCGGTGATCACTGTTATCCGGCTCGCAGCTATATGCCTAAAACCCATCAGCATCCCGCATTAGAGCGATACGAGCCTGATACGGCCATGCGGCTGCTGAAGGAAAGCGGATATGACGGCTCGCCTATCAAGCTGCTTACCGGCCCTATGCAGCTTCGTGATGCCAAATGGATTAAGGAGCGCTGCGCAGAAATAGGCGTCCCGGTAGAGATTCGATGCGAGCAACAGCAAGCCGTATATTCCCCTGATCTGGTGATGGAAGCCGATTGCATTCTGCTACATCTCGTTTTCGCTGAAGATGAAGTTTGCGAGCTTGAGATTTATTTGCAGGATTCCAGCTATGTACGCCAGCACACCGATACCGCACTAGCTGTCTGGGTAAGGCGGATTCTCGATCTGCTCTTCTCCGCAGAAACACCAGAGGAGAGACGCTCTTTGCTTCGCCAAATCGAGCAGCGCCTGCTTGACGAACATCAGGTCACTACGCTGATTCATCGGACGATCAGCACTTATGTGCATCCTTCTGTACGCGGAATCGATATCAATAAGCTGGGATGGATGGATTTCAAAGATATTTGGCTCGTATCCGATACTCAGGAATCAGCCGTGACAAGTCTGAGCTCCCCGGTATAAGGAAGCTCAAGCTGCAATCTTCCTTTCACAGCAGCCCCGCTCTCGTTTGTAAACGTAAGAAGGCTGGTCTGTCTCTTTTGGAGCAGCGATTGAAGCATCGTTAAGCTAATCTTTTTGCCATGCTGCTCCTTCCAAATGACGAAGCGGCAGCCTTCTTTGAATTTTGAGCAGCCGTATCCCCGCTTACCTTCAACTATTGCGCCGCCGCAGCCGGGCTGAGGACATCGGCCCAGTACCTTCAAGCCGGGTGGTGAGCCTTGGCTATCAGCAGCAGCTTTACCGCTTGCCGCCGCTGATCGAATGCCTTTGCCGCCTGCAGCCGCAGCTCGGCCGCCGCCTGCGCTTTTAGATGCAGCTGTACTCTTCGCACCTGCCGCGCCTTTAGCCCGGCCAGCAGTACGAGCAGCCCCTTTACGGGTGCCCTGGCGGCCGCTGCCGCGCTCTTGCTCCTGAAAAGTACCGGATGGCGCTGGAGCCTGCTGCCGGACCTTTTCGACAATCAGCTTCGCGAACTGCTTAACCTTTTCGATGAACGTCTCATCGGAGGCTTCATCCCGGGCGATCTGCACCAGTCTCCGCTCCCATTGGCCGGTCATGACTGGAGAAGCCAGCAGCTCAACGCCAGCCCCGCGAATCAGTTCGATTGCGGCAATGCCCTTTGGCTCAACTTCGAGCTTTTTGCCAACGGCCCCGATATACCCGACCTGCTTCAACCTTTCAATCGTCGCGGCTCTTGTCGCTGGAGTTCCGAGCCCGCTATCCCGCATCGTCTCGCGCAGTTCCTCATCCTCCATGGACTTGCCTGCGCTTTCCATCGCCTTGAGCAGGGTTCCTTCTGTAAATGCCTTTGGAGGCTGTGTAGCTTTTTCTTCCGCTTTTGCGCCTTTGCACAGCACGGGAGCCTCAGCGTCTACAGTGAATTCACCATCAATGAGCAGCTGCTCGTCCTCTTCTTCCTCGTCCCCATTCTTCTTCGATTTGCCTCGGCTCTTCTTCTCTTCATTGTCCGCTTGGCCTTGCGTCACTTTCCAGCCTGGATCAAGCAGCTGCTTAACTCGCGTCCGGAACGTTTCCTCCTCCACTTCCGTCAACACAGTATGATTGCGGTACACAGCCGGGCCGTAATAGTGGGATAAAAAGCGACGAACAATAAGATCATAAATTTTCTTTTCATCCGCGCTCAGTGAACCTGGCTTTTTGGGTGTCGGCAAAATCGCATGATGGTCCTCGACCTTGGACGGATTGCATACAGCCTTGTTGCCCTTATGCACCTTGGAGCGATCCGCTCCGACCGCTAGCTCGGCGTACTCCGTACCGCGCAGCATATCCAGTGCTTTGGCCATTACCGGAATCGTTTCCTCGGTGACGTAGTTGGAGCTTGTTCTTGGGTATGTAATCACTTTATGTTTTTCATAAAGAGCCTGCGCTACATCAAGCGTTTTTTTGGCAGGGAAGCCGTAGCGACCGTTCGCTTCACGTTGCAGCAGCGTTAGGTCATGAAGCCGATAAGGATACTCCTTCGACTCGGCGATATCATAACGGGAAATGCGCCCTTTTTTACCTTTCACCTTTTCTGCTAGCGCCTGAGCTTTCGCTCCATCCGTCAGCCTTTCTCCTTGCCAGATTCCTTTGTACTTTACCGTCTTTTGATCAAATTGAGCTTCGATCCGGTAATAGGTTTCGGATTGAAACGCCTCGATCTCCTTGTAACGGTCGTAAAGCAGCGCCAATACAGGCGTTTGCACTCGGCCAACCGACAGTAACGTGCGATGGCGAATCGTAAAAGCACGAGATGCGTTCATACCGATCAACCAGTCCGCTTCACTTCGCGCTTGTGCCGCCCGCGTAAGCGGAGCGTATTTCTCATCGCTTGCCAGCTGCTGGAAGCCTTTGCGAATCGTTTCCGGCGTCAAGTCGGATATCCATAAGCGATCAACGGGCTGATTCAGCTTCAAATGCCGGCGAATGAGATGAAAAATAAGCTGCCCTTCACGCCCAGCATCACAAGCATTGACGATCCGCTCGCATTTGCGTGCAAGCTCGGCAATGACCTTGAGCTGATCCTTCGTACGAGGATTCGGGGACAGCTTGAAGTTATCCGGTATAATCGGCAGGTCGGCATCTTGCCATTTTTTGTACTTAGGATCATAATCATCCGGCTCGGCAAGTCCGACAAGATGACCGATGGCCCAAGTAACAATAAACCGCTCGCCCTCAAGATGAGTGCGGCGGTTCGTTGCTCTAGGTTCCATGACGGCGGCAATCGTCCGTCCCATATCCGGTTTTTCGGCAATAATGAGTGTCTTCAATCAACCGACTCCTCTCTAATCCAAGGAGGAACTTTACAGCAAAGGGAGGAAGGCTGCCGAGCCAAGGCTCAGGCAGCAATATCCTCCAGCATGTCCAGAATATCATTCACACCGACGGACCAGTTCTCGTCCTCGGCATATTTGCGGTTGATCCAATTGATCGGATCCTGATCTTCCGGACGGTTTTTGCTGAGATTGACCACCGTTTTGGCGGCGATCATGGAAGATTCCTCAATGGTCGTATTGAAGCTCTGCCAACTGTAATACACATTGAACGGATTATTAGCCATCTCTTTGGCACGATCATGATCTTCCGGTACAAAGCTCTGTTCTTGCCCGGTAATGGCAAACAGCAGCAGCGGATCGATGTTATAATGGCGCGCAGCTTTAATAATGGCATTCATATACTTAGGCTCGGCCAACATCGAGGATCGGCTTTCCAAGAAAGCTTTCAATTCCTCATATTGAATATCGGAATATTGCAATGACTTCGGGAGCTCATTTTTAAAAGTTGGTGTTGCTTTCTTTTCAGGTTCAGTGGCTGTGGCAGCAGCAGCTGCGTTCTTATCAGGAGCTCCGAATGCTTGGCTCTTGCCTCCGGCAGCAGCCTGCTTCTCCAGAGGTGAAGCCGACACGATTGGCATCGTATCTGCACCATTACTTTTATGGACAAGAGACCAAATATACACCAGCAAACCACCTAAAAGCAAGATGGCAAACACGGCAGACAGTAGAATTCGTGTGCTTGGCATACCGCTCAATAGAGAAGCCGTATCCCTCTTTTCAAGGGAGGATGAGGCTTGTGGCTCAGTCGTCACAGTAACAGGGGCATTCAGCTCACGTGCAACGGCATCGAGCGGAGTTTGCTGCTCCTTTTGCTGATCATTAGAGTTCACCAATCGCAATACACGTTGAAATTCACGGTCTTCTACGGAAACATCCAGCTTGCGCTCGACCCAGTTGCGAAGCGGCCGGACAATTCTTTGATCACGAATATCGAGGTCAAGGCATGCTTCAAAAATATGCCCAGTATGAACAGTTCCAACGCTGCCAAGCAGCTTTTTACGTACAAGACGCGAGGTCAATTCTTTTTTAACCGTTTCGGCAAAGTCCGGCAAATGCTGATTGATAATACGCCGAATGGCATCGGCAACAATTTCGCTTTTCTCACTTTGCGGTTTATCAGGGTATTTATCGTCAATAAAGGTTCTGATATGGTGAATATCCGCAGGCGTGAGAATTGAGGCGCCTTCGGTGCTTTTCACGAGCAATCTCTCCTTCATCTATCCTTATTGGGAATAGGCAATAGGCCTATTGTACCATATCAAGTGATAGTGGAGAGTTTAAGATATTGGATAATTCTTCAACATGAACCAGTATATCCAGAACTTTCTTAAAAAGGAAAAAGCGCCTGATGAGCAGGCGCCAAGTTATACTTAAGGGAGCATGCTGCTGCCCATCAGATATTTGTCGACTTCGCGAGCAGCTTCACGACCTTCGTTAATCGCCCAAACGACGAGACTTTGGCCGCGACGAATGTCGCCAGCTGCAAACACCTTGTCAACGCTCGTGACGTACTTGCCGTAGCGAGCTTTGACATTGGTACGCCGATCTTGCTCCACCTTAAAGGCATCAACAAGCGTTTTCTCTGGTCCTTCGAACCCAACCGCGATGAAAACGAGATCAGCCGGCCATACTTTTTCGGTGCCTGGAAGCTCTTTGTAGATCTTTCTTCCGGTCTCATCAACCGTACGCTCGATCTGCACGGTATGGAGCTCCTTCAGCTTGCCGTTCTCGTCACCGACGAACTTCTTCGTCAGTACGGAGAATGCCCGTGGATCTTCACCGTAAAGCGCCTTAGCTTCTTCATGAGCGTAATCAAGCGTATAAACGTTCGGGAATTCCGGCCATGGGTTCGTAAGCGAATCACGCTGCAACGGAGCCTTCGCATGCGTACCGAACTGGGTTACGGACTTGCAGCCATGACGCAGCGCCGTAGCAACGCAGTCTGTACCCGTGTCACCGCCGCCGATGACGATAACATCCTTATCCTTGGCGGAAATATAGTTGCCATCCTCCAGGCCAGAGTCCAGGTAGCTCTTAATCGTTCCGTTAAGGTAATCCATCGCCATATGAACGCCCTCAAGGTTAGAGCCTTCAATGTCGACGCCGCGAGCTTTGGTCGCGCCGCCGCACAGCACGATTGCGTCAAAACCCTCTAGTAGCTCTTCTGCTCCGATGTCTTTGCCGATCTCCGTATTCGGAACGAAGTCTACACCCTCGGCCTCCATCAGGTCTACACGGCGTTGTACGATCCCTTTGTCCAGCTTCATCGTCGGGATGCCGTAAGTGAGCAAGCCACCGATACGGTCCGCGCGCTCGTACACGGTTACCGTGTGGCCAGCTTTGTTCAGCTGAGCCGCACAAGCCATGCCAGCCGGGCCGGAGCCGACTACGGCTATCTTTTTACCGGTACGCATCTTAGGAGGCTGCGGCACGACCCAACCCTCGTCGAAGCCGCGATCAATAATTGCTTGCTCAATTGTCTTAATTGTAACGGAATCGCCGATCAGCCCAACCGTACAGGAACCTTCGCAAGGCGCCGGACAGACGCGACCAGTGAATTCAGGGAAGTTATTCGTTTTGTGCAGGCGCTCCAGCGCCTCACGCCAGAGACCACGGTAGATCAAATTATTCCACTCCGGGATCAAGTTGTTCACCGGGCAGCCGGAAGCAGCTCCCGCGATTTCCATTCCCGTATGGCAATAAGGGGTGCCGCAGTCCATGCAGCGCGAGCCTTGTGTACGCAGCTGATCATCGGGCAAATGCTTGTGGAATTCATCCCAATCCTTGATTCTCTCTAGCGGACTGCGATCAGTCGGCAGCTCACGCTTATATTCCATAAAACCAGTTGGTGTCGACATCTTTCCCCATTCCTCCATCCATTAGTCCCGTGTTCATCTGTAATCTATATGTGTGCTAGGACACTTGACCAAACCGATTCAAATCGTTACATAAACTTGCATGCCGGCGAATACTTTGTACAACATCGTAGCATTCTTTCGGAGTGTGCTTAATGGAGTATGCGTACAATCATTTGCACTTTGTCGCATAAAAGCAGCATAGAGATTACGATTGGTGAGACTGTGACCTTCGCTGATACGTATTGAAATTATATGTCTCCCCCTGCGTACCTGTCTCTTGCCCAGGCACTGACTCCACGAGCTCCCACTCTTCCGGAGAAAATTCAGGGAAATAAGCGTCTCCCTCTCCATAAGAGAAATTAACCTCCGTCAGTAGAAGTCTGTCCGCATGCTGCATCAAAAGGCGGTAAATCTGCTCGCCCCCAATGACCATAAGCTCCGAGTCGGATGTTCCTGCTTCCAGTGCCTCCTCAACCTTATGAAAAAGCTCTACGCCTTCAGGAAGGTCAATCTCGCTGCGAGAAAGCAGCAAATTGCGACGTCCCTTGAGTGGGCGACTGCCAAAGGATTGGAACGTTTTCCGCCCCATTAGTACGGTTGTACCTATCGTTTGATTTTTGAAAAAGCGCATATCCTCCGGAAGTTTCCAGGGCAGATCATTGCCCTTCCCGATCAGGCGATCTCGGTCCATGCAAGCAATCATCGTCACACTCATACCGATACCTCCGCCTTAATCGTAGGATGATGTTCATAACCGACGATTTCAAAATCTTCGAAACGGTAGTCAAAAATGGAATCTGGTCTGCGATTTAGCACAAGCTTCGGCAGCGGGTAAGGCTCCCGTGTTAACTGCAGCTTGACCTGCTCCAGATGATTCGTATAAATATGCACATCTCCACCGGAGTAGATGAGCTCTCCGGGCTCCAAATCGCATTGCTGCGCAATCATATGCGTCAGCATGGCGTACTGGGCAACATTGAACGGCAAGCCGAGGAACGTATCGGAGGAACGCATCGTAAACATACAGTTCAGACGTCCGCCGCTCACCTGGAATTGGAACACAAAGTGGCAAGGAGGAAGCTTCATCCCACCGATCTCGCCTACATTCCAGGCGCTGACCATATGTCTGCGGGAATCCGGATTGTTACGGATCGAATCAATAACGGCTGCAATCTGATCATGCGTGTTGCCGTTTTTGTCCTCCCAAGCTCGCCACTGGGAGCCATATACCGGACCAAGATCTCCGTTCTCGTCTGCCCATTCATTCCAGATCCGAACACCATTCTCTTGAAGGTACTTAATGTTCGTATCTCCGCTCAAAAACCAAAGCAGCTCGTGAATGATCGATTTGACATGAACCCGCTTCGTTGTAACCAAAGGGAATCCTTTGGCCAGATCGAATCGAAGCTGTCTTCCAAATACAGAAATGGTGCCGGTTCCGGTTCGATCGGAACGCTCCGTGCCGTTGTCAAGAATATCCTGTAAAAGTTCCAAATAATTGTTCATTCCGAACCCCCTAGCCACTATCTATAAGAAGTATTTTAACATCCCGAAGGCTAATTTGTCTCCTTTGTATACGGAGGAAATAAGATATTACTACCGTGAAATTATGTATTCTTGTCAAATAAGCACGAAAAAGCCGGCACTTGGAAAGTGCCGGCTCCTCCAGAAGTTATCTTATTTTACGAACGTATGGATCGGATGGCCAAGCGCTACTTCAGCCGCATCAAGCGTAATTTCGCCGAGTGTTGGATGCGCGTGGATCGTCAGAGCAATATCCTCCAGCGTAGCGCCCATCTCGATCGCCAGGCCAAGCTCAGCGATCATGTTGGAAGCTTCGATACCAGCGATATGAGCGCCAAGTACCAAACCGGAATCCCTGTCTGCAACGAGCTTCACGAAGCCTTCAGCAGCATTCAGAGACAGGGCGCGTCCGTTAGCGGCAAACGGGAATTTGCCAACTTTAACGTTGTAACCTTTGTCTTTTGCTTCTTTTTCGGTCAAACCAACGCTTGCGCACTCCGGATCGGAGAAGCAAACAGCTGGCATACATTTGTAGTCCACTTTACTTGGCTCACCAGCAATAACTTCAGCCGCAACGCGACCTTCGTACATAGCCTTATGTGCAAGCGCAGGTCCTGCAACGATGTCGCCAATAGCAAAGATATGAGGAATGCTTGTGCGGCCTTCATCGTTGACTTCAATCAGTCCGCGATCGGTCATCTTGATGTTGATCAGATCAAGACCAAGCTCTCCGTCCGTGTTTGGACGACGGCCGACCGTTACGAGCAGATAGTCTGCTGTAACTTTCTCTTCCTTGTCGCCAACCATGTACGTAACCGTAACGTCCTTATCCGTCTGCTCAGCACCTTTAGCTTGAGCGCCAGTAATGATCTCAGCGCCTTTTGCTTTGAGTTTCTTCGCTACGAGTTGGGACATATCTTTATCAAATCCAGCCAGGATGGAATCCAGACCTTCGATGATCGTTACTTTAGTGCCGAATTTGCTATACATTTGGCTCAGCTCGACGCCGATGTAGCCACCGCCGATAACGGCCAGGCTTTGCGGAATTTCAGGCAGAGACAATGCACCGGTGGAGGAAATGATGCGTCCGCCAAACGGGAAAGCTTTCAGCTCGATCGGACGGGAACCCGTCGCGATAATGCAGTTCTTGAACCGGTAGCGCGGAGCTTCCTGGTCGTTGAATACACGAGCTTCATTTTCGTTGATGAACATAACTTCACCAGCGAAGTACTGGATTTTGTTCGCTTTGAGCAGGCTTGCAACGCCGCCAGTAAGCTTCTTAACGACTCCGCCTTTAAACTCCTGGATTTTGTTCCAGTCGACTTTCACGTCGCTAGCGGTGATGCCGATAGCTTCAGCGTGGCTGACGTTGTCGAATTGATGAGAAGCCGAGATCAGAGCTTTGGAAGGAATACAACCTACGTTGAGGCAAACGCCGCCAACATGTTCTTTCTCCACGCAAAGCACGCTTTGGCCGAGCTGGGCAGCGCGAATCGCTGCCACATATCCGCCAGGTCCGGCGCCAATTACCAGTGTATCAATATCGAGAGATGCGTCTCCTACTACCATGAGCTTATACCTCCATGATGAGCAGCTGTGGGTCTGCCAAAAGCTGCTTAATGTAGTTCAGGAAATTCTGAGCCGTCGCGCCATCAATGAGACGGTGGTCGAAGCTGAGGGACAGAGCCATTACGGAAGCTGCTACGATTTCACCGTTTTTGACAACTGGTTTATCGGAGATGCGTCCTACGCCAAGGATAGCCACTTCAGGGAAGTTGATTACTGGCGTGAAGAACATGCCGCCAGCGGAGCCAATGTTCGTAATCGTGATCGTGCTGCCTTTGAGCTCAGCACCGGACAGTTTGCCGTCACGGCCGCGCAGAGCGAGGTCACGAATGCTGTCAGCGATCGTCCATACGTTTTTGCGGTCAGCATGCTCAATAACGGGAACGATCAAGCCGTTGTCGGTATCGGTAGCAATGCCGATGTTGTAGTACTTGCGAAGCACGATTTCTTGAGCTTCTTCGTCCAGCATGCTGTTCATGATTGGGAACTCGCGGACTGCAGCTACGAGAGCCTTAACGATGAATGGCAGGTAAGTCAGCTTAACGCCTTTTTTCTCAGCGACAGGCTTCGCTTTTTTGCGCAGCTCAACCAGTGCGGTTACATCCACTTCGTCCATCAGTGTTACGTGAGGAGCGGTGTAAACGGATTTCGCCATAGCGTTGGAAATGATTTTGCGGATACCTTTGAACGGCAGGCGCTCTTCAGGACGGTCGCCGCCTTGGGAGGTTACAGGAGCTGCTTTAGCTTCGCCTGCGCCCTTAGCTGCTGTAGCTGCATTGTCAGCTGCTGCTGCCGGAGCGGATGCACCGCCGCCAGCTGCGAACTGTTCCACGTTCTCGCGGGTAATGCGGCCGTTTTTGCCAGTGCCTTGAATGGCAGTGATGTCTACGCCTTTTTCACGGGCGAATTTGCGAATGCTTGGCGTTGCCAGCACTTGGCCCTTAGCGGAACCTTGCGCTGCAGCCGGCTGAGCTGATGGAGCAGAATCCTTCGCTGTAATCTCCGCATCGCCTTTAACGGCGCCAGGAGCTACATTTTGAGCCTCATCCTTAGCAACTTCCTTCGCGCTATCTTCGCTTGGAGCTGCGCCTTCAGGCAAATCGCCTTCTGCATCAATGATCGCTACGATGTCGCCGACATGGCATACTTGGCCGTCCTTCGTGCGGACTTCCAAAATCGTACCGTTGACTGGGCAAGGAACCTCGACTACTGCCTTGTCATTTTGTACTTCCATAATAATATCATCGTCAGTTACTTTGTCTCCGACTTTGATATGCATTTTAATAATTTCGCCTTCATGAAGGCCTTCGCCCAGTTCCGGGAACCGGTATTCAAACTTTGCCACGAGGTGAACCTCCTTTTGCGTGTAGAGCTGAGCTGTTCCTGGGACAAGCCTTAACGCCAAGCGTCCGGCCTGTTCCTAGCAGATGCCAGCTTCAGGGGTATAGATGAAAGCGGAGCAAGAAACGCTCCGCTGTACACTTAAAATTCCAAAACTTTCTTGACGTTCGCGATAACACGAGCTGGAGATGGAAGCCATTGATCCTCAACTTGCGCGAAAGGATAAACCGTATCTGGTCCAGCTACACGGAGTACAGGAGCTTCCAGATGGAGAATCGCTTTCTCGTTGATTTGGGCGATGATCTCAGCTGCAGCACCGGAAGTTTTTTGAGCTTCTTGCACAACGATAGCGCGGTTGGTCTTTTTGATGGACTCAACGATCGTATCGATGTCAAGCGGCAACAGCGTGCGGATGTCGATAACTTCCGCCTTGATGCCTTCTTTCTCAAGCTCTTCGGCTGCTTTAACCGAAGTATGAACCATCATACCGTAGGTGATGATCGTTACATCAGAGCCTTCACGTACAACATTGGCTTTGCCAAGCGGAATCGTGTACTCTTCTTCCGGCACTTCGGCGCGGAAAGCACGGTACAGGTTGAGATGCTCCATGAAGAATACAGGATCATTGTCGCGGATAGCTGCGATCATGAGGCCCTTTGCATCGTATGGATTAGACGGGATTACAACCTTGATGCCAGGCGTTTGCAGAGCCAAGCCTTCCAAGGAATCCGTGTGAAGCTCAGCTGCTTTAACGCCGCCGCCAAAAGGTGTACGGAATACGATCGGCGAGTTGTAGCGACCGCCGGAACGGTAACGCATACGCGCTGCTTGAATGAACATTTGGTCCATTGCTTCATAAATAAAACCTACGAATTGGATCTCGGCAACAGGGCGGAACCCTTGAATGCCGAGGCCTACTGCCATGCCCGCCAGAGCGGACTCAGCAAGCGGCGTATCGAATACGCGATCCTCGCCGAATTCCTTTTGAAGTCCTTCTGTTACGCGGAAAACGCCGCCAGTGTGGCCAACGTCCTCGCCGAACAGCATTACATTCTCATCCCGCTTCAGCTCAGTGCGCAGAGCGTCGCGGATTGCTTCCAACATGTTCATTTGAGCCATGATTAACAGGTTCCTCCTTAAGGAACGGCTCCCCGCCGTTCCGGACTCATCCATCGCTTGATTTAAAAATTAGAAATCGGCTTTTTGCTCTTCCAAATGAGCTGGTGTATGCTCAAACATCGAGTCGATCAGTCCGCCGACCGTCATTTTTTCAGTTGCTTCCGCTTTTTTGATCGCTTCGTTAACAGCAGCTTTTGCTTCGTCTTTCACGCGAGCTGTGTCTTCTTCACTCCAAAGACCCTTCTTCTCGAGGAACTTGCCAAAGCGGATGATTGGATCCTTGAGGGACCATTCGCCCTCTTCGTCCTTGGTGCGGTACTTGGTCGTGTCATCGGCCATGGAGTGCGGACGGAAACGGTACGTAAGCAGCTCAAGCAGCGTAGCGCCTTCGCCGTTGCGGCCGCGCTCTGCAGCTTCCGATACTGCCTTGTAAACAGCCAAAACGTCCATGCCGTCAACTTGGATGCCTTTGATGCCAGCAGCAAGTGCTTTGTGAGCGATCGATTGAGCAGCCGTTTGTTTCTCGTAAGGAGTTGTGATTGCATAACGGTTGTTCTGAACGGTGTAGATAACGGGCAGCTTGTAAGCTCCAGCAAAGTTCAGACCTTCGTAGAAGTCACCTTCGGAAGAACCGCCGTCACCCGTGTAAGTAATAGCTACGCGCTTCTCGCCGCGCTTCTTGAACGCCATTGCTACGCCGGTTGCATGCAGAATCTGTGCGCCGATAATAATTTGTGGCATAAGCACATGTACGTCCTCTGGAATCTGGCCGCCATGTTGATGACCACGGGAGTACAGGAACGCTTGATACATTGGCAGACCATGCCAAACGAGCTGCGGCATGTCGCGGTAGCCTGGGCAAATGAAATCATCCTTGTTCAGCGCGAATTCGCTGCCGATCATCGATGCTTCTTGGCCGGATACTGGCGCGTAGAAACCAAGACGGCCTTGACGGCCAAGGTTTACAGCGCGCTCATCCCAAGTACGTGTGAATACCATGCGGTACATAAGTTCCTTCAGCTGTTCATCGCTGAGGTTGGGCATAAGGTCAGGATTGACGACTTCGCCCTCAGGAGAAAGAATCGTAAGCGGCGTTACGTCCTCGCTATGCACTTCGTAAGAATGCTTGTTCAGCAGCTTGCTCATCAGAGAGGTTCACCTCGATTTGTTATTTGAAACTTGCATGCTTCTGTTATAGAATTATTATAAACCTGTTTTGATGTTACGGTCAAAGCAAAAAAGCAAAATAACGTTGCTTTTTCATTACTTTCACGTTTTTTAAGCATTAAGTGTATGTGTAACAGTACAATTAATCGGGTAGTACAGTGTAGTACAATAACGTTTTCATTGATTGGCCATACTAGAGCTGGCCGTCCCATTAATGGCGCGCCTCCCTATTGTTTACCCTTAGGCGCGTCTTCCCATGCAACAGAGGAGGAATTGTCCGATGTCGGATGACAAATATTTAAAACGTACAATCGTAAAAGAGACGGTACCGAGCCGTTATTTGGAAGACGGATCACGAGAGCTGCGCATCTATTTGCCCCCTGGTTATAATGAAGTATTGAGCTATCCCGTCGTATACGGTCAAGACGGAGAAGATTTGTTCAACTTCGGCAGAGCGGCTACTTTGGCCAATCGCCTCATTATTGATGGCGAGCTTGAGCCTTTCATTCTAGTCGGCGTTGACGTGAACAAAAAGAAGCGCACCTCGGAGTACGCGCCTGACGGAGAGCGGCATGAGGCGTACATTTCCTTTTTTGCAGAGGAGCTGCTTCCTTTTATAGAGGAACGCTACCCCGTGAGAAAGGAACGCCGGGAACGTCTGCTCGTGGGGGACTCCCTCGGCGGTACGGTCTCGCTGCATCTTGCACTCCGCTATCCAGAGCTGTGGAATCGAGTTTTGTCCTTGTCCGGAGCGTTTTATGGTGCCTCGCAGACGATCGCCAGCAAGCAAGCTGATCTCTCCTGGCTGCAGCTTTATCAGTACGTCGGCTTGCAGGAGACGGACTTTGAGACGGACACCGGCGTTTATGATTTTGTAAAGCTCAATCAGGATATGTACGCCATCCTCAGCGACCGTGGAGCCGACATCCGTTACATCGAGAAGGACGGCAAACATCAATGGGGCTCCTGGCAGCAGGAGATTCCAGACGGCCTTCAGCATTTCCTTGATTAAGACGAGTATATTAGCAAAAAGGAGTCGCCCTCTAGCAAGCTTGAGGGCGACTCCTTTTGTTGATGCGACTATTTGACCGCTAATTCAGCGGCGATACGGTCAAGCAGGCGGCTGCAGCCCGCGGTCACTAGCTCCCGCGTCTGGCTGAAGTCTCCGGTGTAATACGGATCGGGAACTCCGTCCAAATTATTTTCCGGCAACAATTCCATAAACCTCATGACAGTCCCTTGCGGACTATAACCACCGGATCGGATCAGCTCTCGTACATCCCGCTCATTGGCGCTATCCATCACGACGATGTAATCACAATGTTGGAGATCCTCGCGATCGACCAATCGCGACTTCATGCCGACGTAGGAGATGCCGGCGCTGTCAAGCTCGCGGCGTGTGCCTTCATGAGGAATTTTGCCGAGATGCCAATCTCCGGTGCCAGCACTGTCAGCCTCCACTAGCTGCCCCATATCTCGTTCTACGGCCATATGCCGGAACACAGCTTCAGCCATCGGCGACCTGCAAATATTGCCAAGACAGACGAAGATAACTTTAATTTTGCGCTCCATTTTAGAACACTCCCCCTTCACTGCGGTCTCCTGCAGCCGAACGGAGCGATCTTCGTGGTAAGCTCCACTTGAACACAACGGACAACATCCGCAAGATAATGATAAGCGCGAACAGAATCATCAGTCCTACCGTCCCGCTGAACCATCCGATACCAATTGCAGCTCCAGCTAAAATGGCCCAAACCGCGTAAATCTCATCGCGCAGCACGAGCGGTTTACGGCCAGCCAGCAGGTCTCGAATGATGCCGCCGCCGATGCCGGTAAGCGTCGCCGCTACGAGCACGGCACTGAGCGGATGATTCATCTCTGTTGCGTACAATGCTCCCTGGATCGCAAATGCGGACAATCCGATTGCGTCGAACAGCGCTTCGGCCTTTCGCCAATGCTGAATCCAGCTCACGGGGAGCAGAAACACAACCGTCATGGAAGCCAAAGCGATTTGGATCAACAAGCCCTGAGACCATAACGTTGTAACAGGAATGCCGATCAGCAAATTGCGGATAACGCCGCCGCCAAACGCGGTGACGAGCCCCAATACAAATACGCCCAGGATGTCATACTCTTCCTCCATCGCTACAATCGCTCCGCTCGCCGCAAAGGCAATCGTACCAATGATGCTGAAAACGGCAAAAATATCGGTGTACAAGTCCAAAACGCCCCCGCCATCAGAATGCAGTCAACCATCCTACCTATAATAGCCGCGAGTGTCCCATCCCGCAACCGGATTGCCAGCATTTGTCCCATCGCGATATAATGAGCCGCAAACCATTTTTCGGAAGGAATGATTAGGATGCCGGAAACGCCTCAGCGGATCGTCATCATCACAGGAGGAAACCTTGGCGACTGGATGATCGGCAAGCTGCGTCCTGATGACTATATTATCGGCGCCGATGCCGGTGCGTTGTTCCTTGTGCGCAGCGGCATCTGTCCCGATTTGTCGCTCGGAGACTTCGACTCCGTCACGGAGGAAGAGATGGAGGAGATCATCCGCGGAACTCGCGAGATGGCTTCTTTTGATCCGATTGACAAAAATTACACCGATACCGAGCTCGCTCTCATGAGAGCTATTGAACGAAAACCATCTTCCATCTTGATATTCGGAGCGTTAGGTAGCCGCTTTGACCATTCTCTGGCCAATGTGCATCTGCTCCGCAAGGCAGCCGAATGCGGCTGTGCGACGGTTATCGAGGACGCCTCCAATCGAATTCAGCTCATCCAAGGTGGTCAAACACTGACGATCCAGCGAAGCGAGCTGCTGCCGCATGTGTCCCTTTTGCCGCTCAGCGAGGAAGTGCAAGGGATTGATCTTGAAGGGTTCCAGTATCCTCTCCATGATGCCACGCTGCACATCGGCCAATCGCTCGGCATTAGTAATGTGCTGGCCGGAGATGTCGGCACTATTCGATTGAGCAAAGGCTGGCTGCTCGTTATGGAAACAGCGGGTTAAGCGATTATTTGGACCCGCCTGCGCCGCCGTTACTGCCAGGTGTCTCGATGCGCAACCCCTCAACATGTTTACGCGACATGAGATTCCGCACTTTGCGGTTCTCCTTGCTATCGAACACGATATTCATATCGTAGTTCTCGCCCGGATAAAGGCTGTCTCTGCTTATATAGAGGGAGAGCCTTTTTCTGTTGAACGTCTTTTTCTCCTTTTTGACCTGGACGACGACCTCTCCCCTCTCATCCGCCTCCCGGTAAACGATTCCGGTCCGCTTCAAAGGATGAATCCATACGCAGTCTCCCACGTTGAATTCCTTAGGCTTGGCGGTGTTCTTGATTGGCTTCGGCGGCTGCGGGTCGGCGGGCTGTGTAACATTCGCCGGCTTCAGCCCGGTGGGCTGCGATGATTTCTGAGGCTCCATTCCGGAGCCGAGCTTCGTCTCGAATCCGGTTAGCTGCTCAGTTTGCGACTCCATGGCGGCGCCGCACTTCGGCTCGAAGTCGGCTCCCTGCCTATTACCAATGTTCTGACGACTGCCTATCACCCCATCCTCAGGCGGCACTTCCCTTCTGCCCGACGCTATCGTGCTGGCCTTAATATCCTCGGCACGCTTGAGTACTCGCTCCGGCAATCCATACCGCTTCGCAATCGATAGAGCATAGCTGTCCCCTGCCTCGCCGGGCTCCAGACGGTAGAGCGGCTGCAGCGTTTCGGCATCAAACGCCATTCTCGCATTCATACAGCGCGCCGTTCGGGAAGCGTAGGCTTTGATCTCGTTAAAGTGGGTTGTAACGGCAAGCTTTGTGCCTCTTGTACCTAGCTCTTCCAGGACGGCGATCGACAGTGCGATGCCCTCGCCCGGATCCGTTCCGGCTGCCAACTCATCTAGAAGCACGAGCGTTCTCCTGCCTGCCGTACCCAGAATTTCATTCAGAACTGCCAGATGGGATGAAAAGGTGCTAAGCGACTGCTGAATGCTTTGACCGTCGCCAACGTCAGCCAGCACATCCTCGAAGATGCCAAACTCGCTTCCCTCCTCTGCCGGCAGGAATAATCCGGCCTGAGCCATCAGCGTGAACAGCCCGAGTGTCTTCAAAGCGATTGTTTTGCCCCCGGTATTGGGACCTGTAATGCACAGCTGATCCCAGTCGATACCGAGCTCAGCATCAATCGGCTTCGCCGAGTCGCCAAGCTGCGGATGCCGTCCGCCTTTGAGCCGGATGATCGGTTCGGCGGCCAACTTCGGCCTGATTCCATCGTAAGAGCGAGCCAGCTTGCCGCGTGCCATAATAAAATCAAACAGAGCCATAGCCTCCAAGTTAACCGCAAGCTGGGAGCTATTTTCCTCCGCCATAGAGGACAGCATCGATAAAATCCGCATTCTCTCCTGCTCTTCCTCCTGCTTCCACATGGACAGCTCCGCCTGCAGATCGGCCACATCCGACGGCTCAATGAACAGCGTCTGCCCGCTGGAGGATTCATCCCAAACGGTTCCCGGCACGAGCTTGCGCTGGTCGCGGCGCACAGGAATGACATATCGCTCACCTCTGCGGCTGACAATAGCTTCCTGAAGTGAGCTACGGTACTTAACTAGAACGGCGTCCAGCTTACGGCGGACCCGATCTTCGGCAACCTGAGCACTCCGGCGGATGCGGGACAGCTCTGTAGAAGCGTTGTCGAGCAGCCAACCGCTGCGAATGCAGCGATCGATCTCAGCTTTGAGATTTGGGCAATCCTGCATGGAGTCCGCATAACCGGACAACAGCGGCGCCAGCTCTCTTTTGGCCGCCATATATCGTTTCATCTGCCCGATGGAAGCGAGCCAGGAGGAAAGCGCACCAAGTTCCTTCTCATCATAGATCCGGCCTTTGCCGAGCAGCGAGAGGAAAACTCCGATGCCTTCCATCGAGGAAAGCGGCACGCTAGATCCTGCGCACAGCAGCGCTTCCGCTTCGGCTGTTTCATGCTGCCAAGCCGCCGCTTGACGGAGCATTGTTGACGGGGAATGTTTCTCTGCGAGCTTTCTACCGGGTTCGGACACGGTGAAGCTGCACATTTTATCGTGAATAAAGCTATATTCCAAGCGCATCATGGATGCCTGGTTCATAAAGGATTCCTCCTAAGGTTAGTTGTCGCAAAAACACTTCAACTTCAAGCACTTCAAGCCTGTTCATGCCAACCACAACCGCAATCCCGATCCCCATAGTAGGATAGAAAAACAAAAAACAGGAACAGAACGCATAGGCGTTCCATTCCTGTTAAGTTGCAGCCCTCTAACCTGTCCGCAAACATACTCGCTGTCTAAAAGAGCGCAAGCAAGCTCGGAAGGTTAAAAAGGCTGGCTATCGTTAACTAGGGGTTGGATGCTTGTGTTCAGAACTCTATCATGGGCGAACTTTAAGAACCCTAGGAGGGTACACGCAAAAAAGCGTTAGCCGTATTGGCTCTTGAAGTTTCACCCTATGAAATTATGAGATCTGAACACCTGTAATCATTAATAGCTCCCCTTTTTGGAAGATCGGTTTGGAGATGTTGAGACATAAACTTTGGCTTGCCTTTTATCGTAACCTTCCTGACAAGTGAAAGTCAACGGCTCCATTCGCCGATACTTTACCCGTGAAGGATTCCGCAATCAGCGTTATAATGGAAACACAAGGAAATGGAAAAGGAGGAATGCTGTGCATGAAACAACAACAGCGGCTGCTACTCCCGTATGTAACCTCTAAAGCCTGGCTGTATGCCGCCGCCCTGCTCGCTATTGCGCTCGGGAACATTATTCAATCCCTTTATCCCCGAGTGCTCGGTGAGTTCACCGACAAGCTTCAAAGTCGATCGCTGACCCCCGAGATCATCGCACAGTCCGCATTACTCCTTGCCGGCATCGCCGTGCTTTTCACCTGTTTAGCCGGCTCTGGCCAATATTTGGTCATGAGGCTGGGAAGAGAATTTGAGCGGCTGACGCGCAAAGGGCTGTTCCGTCATTTTACCCGGCTAAGCGAGGCCTACTATGCCAGCCATGGAGTGGGCCATATGCTTAGCTATGTGCTTAGCGATGTCAAATCCGTGCGTGAGGCGATCTCCTCCTGCTTCAGCCAAACCGCCAATGCCGTCATTTTGCTGATCAGCGCGCTCATTATGATGAAGGTTTCAGGATTGCCGCTGGGGTTGATCGCTCTTTGCGTATCGCCGCTGCTACTTATTCCGGTGTTGGTCGTCTATTTTGGCCCCCGCATCCGCAAACGCTCACGTGAAGTGCAAAATGACCTGGCCGCAATGACGGAATCGGCCGAGGAGCAGATCGGCGGCATGCGGGTTACGCAGAAATTCTCGGTTGAGCCGATGATGGAGGCGCGGTTCGGGTCACATGTTGATGCCGTTTACGGCAGCCAGCTTAGCCTGGTGAAAATGAGCTCCTTGTTTCAGGCACTAATCCCCTTCCTTGGCTCAGCCTCACTTGTTCTGACGCTTGTAGCCGGAGGCTATCAAGCGCTCACCGGAGCTATTACGATCGGGATGTTCGTTTCCCTTACTCTCTATATGAGGCTGATTATCAACCCTTTGCAAATGATCGGTAATGTCATCAACACGATGCAGCGCTCCAGAGCTAGCCTGGAAAGACTGCAAGAGCTCTTGTCGACCCAACCGGACATCCGCAATGCCGCTGATCCGCTGCCTTTTCCCGCCGAAGCTGGCATCGTTATAAGTGGTTTGACCTACAGCTACCCTGGGGCGGCTCAGCCAGCGCTGCAGGATATTGAGCTGCAAATCCGGCAAGGCCGGACTACTGGCCTGATCGGACGAACCGGCAGCGGCAAAACGACGCTTGCCAAGCTGCTGCTGCGGATGATGGAAGCTCCGGAAGGTACAATCTTGATTGATGGCCTGGACATTCGACAGATTGATGTCCATTCGCTGCGCGATTCCATCGCTTATGTGCCCCAGGATGGCTTCCTGTTCAGCACGACGCTGCGTGACAATATCGCGTTTGCCAAGCGGGATGCTGACCAGCAAGAGGTCGAAGAGGCTTCCCGATACGCGGGCATTTATGAAAATATTTTGGAGTTCAAAGACGGCTTCGGCACGAAGCTGGGCGAACGCGGCGTGACGCTGTCCGGTGGGCAACGCCAGCGCACCAGCCTGGCTCGCGGTCTTATCAAGCAGGCGCCGCTGCTTATACTTGATGACAGCGTCAGCGCGGTCGACGCCGTGACGGAATCGGCCATCGTGGGGAGCATACGACAAGTAAGGCGTAACAAAACGACGCTAATCATCGCGCATCGGATCAGTGCTTTGAAACATGCCGACGAAATTATCGTGCTCGACGAAGGCCGAATCGTCCAGCGGGGAACGCATGAGTCCCTGCTTCAGGAACAGGGGCTGTATGCCGAGCTGGCGAGCCTGCAGCAAGGAGGGATTGGCAATGGCCGGACGGGAGCCTGAGGATCGGGCGAAGCAGGACCGCGAAAAGGCAGGACAAAGCGCCGCGATTCGCGGGCTGCTCATTTATGCCAAGCCGCATAAGCGACAATTCGTCGGTGTTGTCGGCTGCACGATCATCGCCATTGCCGCCGACCTGCTTCAACCATACATCGTTAAAATCGCCATAGACGATCATCTGATGAATGGCAGTAACGAGTTCAGTCCCCTGCTACTGCTGGGCGGCCTATATTTGCTGCTCTCACTGCTTTCCCTGCTGTTTTCGTATATCCAGAACCAGTTGATCCAAATTGCCGGCCAAGGCATTGTGATGCAGCTGCGCAAGGATCTGTTCCGCCATCTTTCCAGGCTGTCGCCATCATTTTATGATCGGATGTCCAGCGGAGGGCTCGTAACCCATATTTCCGGAGATACCGAGACGGTGAGCCAATTTTTTACAGGGGTATGCCTCAGCCTTGTACGTGACGGCATGACGCTGGCCTTCATACTCTTCTTCATGTTCCAGCTCGATCCGGTACTCGCCGGTTACAGCCTGCTGTTGCTGCCGGCCATCGCGCTGATCGCTGCGTTGTTCCGTGGTTACATGCGCAAAACGTATCAGCTGTCCCGCAGCCGACTGTCGCGTTTGATCGCTTTTACCGCCGAGAATCTGAGTGGAATGAATCTTGTTCAGGCATTCCGTCAGGAACGTGAGCAGGTAAAACAGTTCGAGGATCGCAACAGCTCTTACTATGAAGCTAATTTACGTGAAATCCGCACTAATGTGCTGTTTAACCGCTCCTTTGACCTGCTCGGCAATCTGTCAGTTGCATTTGTTACCTGGATCGGCGGTCGAGCCGTATATGGTGAAGGGCTTGAATTTGGCGTTTTATATGCTTTTATTACGTACATCCGCCAGTTTTTCCAACCGATCAACTCCATCACCCAGCAATGGAACACGCTTCAGGCCGCTTCCGTTTCCGCCGATCGTATATGGAGGCTGTTCAAAACCGACTCAGAACTGGCAGACAAAGGAGTAACTACGATCGGACAGGGCGGTGATCCGCGGCGCGCCGTTGGTGCTGTTCGTTTCAACGATGTCGTGTTCGGTTATACTCCCGAGGAGCCTGTCCTGCAAGGCATCAGTCTAGATATTGGGCCTGGCGAGAGAATTGGGATCGTCGGTACGACCGGAGCTGGCAAAAGCTCGCTGATCAGCCTGTTATGCCGTTTCTACGATACACAAAGGGGTTCCGTCACGATCGACGGCGTCGATGTGCGCCAAATTCCGCTTGTTCAGCTTCGCCGTGCGGTTGGTCTCGTGCAGCAAGAGCCTTACCTATTCTCAGGCTCCATCATCGATAATGTGCGGCTGTTCGACGCTTCCATCAGCCCGGAGCAGGTGCGGGAAGCTTGCCGCTTCGTTGGCGCCGATGCGCTGGTCGGACGGTTGCCCGATGGTTACGAGACGCTGCTCAGTGAAAAAGGAAGCGGATTGTCCGCCGGCGAACGGCAACTGATCAGCTTCGCTCGCATCGTTGTGTTCCGCCCTTCTATCCTTATCCTCGACGAGGCAACGGCCAACCTCGACTCCAGTACTGAGCAAATGGTGCAGCAAGCGCTGAACTCCGTATCGGCCGGACGAACCACATTTGTCATCGCACATCGCATCTCGACGGTTATGGATGCGGATCGCATTATCGTCCTGCGCAGCGGGCGCATCGCGGAGTCCGGCTCACATAGCGAGCTGATGCGCCGCGGCGGCTACTATGCCCGTTTATACGCGCATTCCCAAGGGGAGCAGGAGGAGCAACCGGCAGGATGAGGATAGAGACAGGCTTATGCTGCTAAAATCGCTGGATTTTCTATAAAAAGGGAGCTGTCGTCGCCAAGCGAATTTCGCTTGGGACGGCAGCTCCCTTTTATCCTAAATGCGTCCCGCCCAAGCTCCGCTCCATTCCCCAGAAGGCAAAACGGACTCCAGCAGGTAGCTCATAATTTCTTGAAATATCAATATCATGCGAAAGATGAGTCAGCAGCATTTCAGCCGGTTGCAGCTCCTGGAGCAGCTCCAAAGCTTCTTTGACATCATAAACGGAACGAGTGTGGAACGGATAAGGTTCTTCATAAAAGCTCGTGCCGAGCACGATAAGCTCGCAATTCATCATCGGTCGCTTCTGGCTCTCGTCCAGCCCTATGGAATCTGAGCAGTACACCCAAGCACAGCCCGTGCTCTTCTGCTCGAACCGATACGCATAGGCGTAGCCGTTATGCCCATGATAAACGCGCCAACAGCTCACGGTCCAGCTGCCGAACTGCAGCGGCTCATCCGCAGCGCGGAACTCGATCCAGCGATCCAGCCACGGATAGCGGCCTATAATCTCTTCAATGACTTCTTGCGGCGCGTAGGCAATGCCCTTCTGCTTCGTCCAGCGGCATGCATCCGCCCATTCGATCAGTCCACCGATATGGTCAAAATGCGCATGAGTAATCAGGATCCGCCGGACGCCCCGCAAACCGGCTGCCTCCATTTGCCGTCCCCAGTCCGGGCCGCAATCGATCAGCGTAAAATCGTCAGCGCTATTGTCGCCGTCCAAGCCCTTTAACAGTAACATCGAACGCAGGCGGCGGTTGACACCACCTGAACGAGCTTCCTCGCAGACGGCGCAATTGCAGTAAACGCGAGGCACACCCATGGAATCACCCGTTCCGAGAAATTGGATATTCACCGGAGAACGGTTCTGTTGATTATTCATCGTCATGTCCAGCCTACAGCGGCAGCAGAGCTACGACGTCACGCTGTTTGAGCCCCTCCACCATGTCGTACCATTGCTGCGGCTTTTTCTCAATTGCCGAATAATAGACCTCCAAAAAGGTCGCCGCGAGTGCGCCGGAAATTTGAGAAAGCTCTTCATCCTTGGGCAGGAAGCCGAGATCCAGCCCGCTGACCGCTCCGCCTTCCAAATCCCAGGACGGGTGTACGTAATCGAGCTCCAGCCTTTTGTAGCCGATATGGGACAACACTTCCCGCCTCACGATCGGGTTCATCGGATTGACGCCTCCGAAGGAATGCTCCGTGCGATACGGATCATAAATTTCCGCGAACATGCCGATCGGCTCCGTGCCGGACTGGGTAGCAAGGCGGGTCAGCTCCTTTTCGCGGGAGCGCAAGAGGAAACGACCGATGCCGAGGCCCGGTTTGCCAATAATGGTGAAGTCCGTCATGGCTACGCGAAGCTCGGGGTAATAACGATATTCCGTAGCCCCGACAGCCTCATCACCTTGCAGAGCGATGCACACATGAATGGTTGGGTCCTGAAGCGGCTCTCGCCACAGCTCGTAGGCTAGCACCTCCTCAGGAGGGAACACCTCCTGCAGCAGACGGTGCAACTTCGGGAAATGTTCATCCTCTATGGACGTAATGCGATAAAAGTTCATCGATAACTCTCCTTATGTACAATTAGTCAGTTGTTGAGAAAAGGATTGCGCCATTCCATCATCGCAGCATAACCGCAAGATTCCTCGTCGTCCAAATAGTTCGCCGCAATGCCGGCCGGAGTACGGCCGCAGCGCAGCAGGAAGGTCAGCACCGGATCGCGCAGCTCTCCCCGCAGCACAGCATCGACGTATGCCTCGGAACTCATCTCCAAGGCATATGAATGATAACCTGGCAGCCTGCCGCCGCCAAGCAGCCGCTCCATCCCCAGTTGAACGACCGTTTCATACATCGACTGCATGAGCCATTTGCCAATACCGGTTTTACGATACTCCGGCACAACGCAAATATCAACAACATACAAAGTGTCGCCGTCTGGATCATGCGTGGTAATGTATCCGTCAGCCGTCATCTCCCCCCAGCTGAGATGATCCGCGTTTGTCGAGCGTGTACGCATGCCGGTCATTGAACCGATGATTGTTCCGCCGATCTCCGCACATAACGCCCCTTCTGGAAAACGGCTAATATGCTGTGCCAACTGCTCTCGGTTCCATAACAGCTCCTGAGGATAAGGAGGCGGAAAGCTCAGCTCCTGCACCGCAATCAAAGCTTCCGCATCTTCCAGCGTGTAACGCCGGATACGAGTCTCTACAGGCTTGCCGTTATGCAGAACGAACAGAGTCTTTTGCAAATGTCTGCCCCCTCTCTACTTGTTCAAAACCAATCAGGATAAAGGTCGGTCCTGCGATCACGCCATGTCGTCACTGAACCGCTCAGCCGCACATCATGCAGCAGTTGCAAGTCCAGGTCTGCAACGATAAGCATATCGTGGTTCTCCGTCCCTTCGCTCATGATGCCCCGCGGTGGAAACGGAATGTCATTGGGAGTAATGACCGCTGCCTGTCCGTAGTTTGCTCTCATAAAATCAACCTTGCGCAAGGAACCGGTCGTGCCGGTGGTGACGATGTAAACTTGATTTTCCACCGCCCGGGCATGGGCGCAGTAACGGACGCGATAAAATCCGTGGCGGTCATCCGTGCACGAAGGACAGAAAATGACGTCAGCCCCTTTGGCGCGGGCTATTCGAACAATTTCGGGAAACTCGATATCGTAACAAGTGAGCATGGCTATTTTGCCGAAAGGCGTATCGAATACGTCCAAGTCGTCTCCGGGCGACATATTCCACTCTTCCACTTCAGTCGGCGTCAGATGAATTTTCGCCTGGGTGTGAATGACTCCATCAGGCTGGAACAGGTAAGCCGTATTGCGCAGCTTGCCGTCCGTCGATTGTACAACATGAGTTCCGCCTACGATAAACATGTTATATTCGGCCGCGAGCGCCTTAAAGAGCTCCTCATACCTCTCCGTAAAATCAGGGAGCCGATCGATGGGAAGCGCATTGCCCTGCTCATCTCCGATGGACAGCAGCTGTGTGGTTAGAAATTCTGGGAACAACAGAAACTGCACCCCGTATTCCGCGGCATTACGGGCATAATGAGTCACCTGAGCGGCAAAATCCGCAAAGGAATTAATATCTTCCAAGTGATATTGAACGGCAGAAACTCGATATTTCACCTTAAACTTCCTCCTCCAATCAAAATCCCGCTAATTATGAGAGTATTTTCACATTGTTCTCATATTCCTGCTTATAACGCGCCACAGCTAGGTTTCTCTTCTTACTGGTAATAAATAGGTTATTCATATTGTGATATATTGATTTTAGTTCATTACATACTCACGTACAAACGTACACCATGATGGAGGGACACCACAAGATATGCGCATAAGCAACTGGAAAAAAACGATTTCCCGCCTCAGCCTCTGCGCTGTGATCGGAATGGCTGGCTTCAGCATCGGAACAATTCAGACGGCGTCTGCCGCTACCCCTAAATCAGAAAAGCTGCTCAGCTACGGCAAAAAGTACCTTGGAGTTAATTATCGGCTTGGAGCGCCAAGCGGAGTGACCTATGCCTTCGACTGCTCCTCGTTCACTCAATATGTATTTAAAAACAGCGGAGTTTCCCTGCCGCGCACTTCAAACGCTCAATATAATAAAGGCAAGAAGGTCGCACGCGGCAACCTGAGCAAAGGCGATCTTGTATTCTTTACAGGCCGCAGCGGCAAGGGAATCGGCCATGTAGCCATCTATGCAGGCTCTAATAAGATTTTGCATACTTACGGTAAACCTGGGGTTACGGTTTCCAGCCTTGGCACCTCGTATTGGAACGAACATTACGTTACCGCTAGACGGGTTCTCTAACTGGCGATCCTTATTATTGAATGAAGCTGCATGACTACGTGTTTCTAACACGAATGTCATGCAGCTTTTTTGTTGTATTTCCTCTCGAAAAAGAGTGCAAAAAACACGTCAGGCCTCAACGGCCTGACGTGTTTTTGAGCGTCTGTGGGAATTGCAGCGTAATCGTCGTTCCTTTACTTGGTTTACTGAACACATCGATCTGCCCTTCATGCAGCTCCACGATGCGCTTGGCGATCGACAAACCGAGTCCTACTCCGCCCGTGATACGGCGTCTCGCACCATCAACCCGATAAAATCGCTCGAACAGATTCGGAATCTCAGTCTCGGAGATGCCAATGCCCTTGTCGGTCACATGAATGCGCACCGATTGCTTCACAGAGCTGACCGTCACGTCAATCGGTTCCTTGCTGTACTTAATCGCATTGTCCAGCAGGATAACGAGCAACTGGCGGATCTTATCCTTGTCAGCCGACATTTTGAGCCCAGTCGTAGAGGTATGAACACGAATCTGCCGCTGGAACGTCGTTTGCAGCATACCGGCAAGCTCATCGACCATTTGGACGACATCGAAGGTTTGCAGGTTCAGCCAGTCTTCCTGCTCCGCCTCAGCCAACATCAGCATGGACTTGGTGAGGTTTTGCAGGCGCTCCGCCTCCTTGGCAATCGCCTCGATCGCTTCGCCGCGAATATTCTCATCATCTCGACCCCAGCGCTTCAGCATGCCTGCATAACTGACGATAACGGTCAGCGGCGTTTTCAGCTCATGGGAAGCGTCTGCGACGAATTGCTTTTGCCGGGCAAACGTGCGATCCAATCGCTCAATCATCTGATTAAAGGCGCGGATCAGCTGAAGCAGCTCAGCCGACTCCTCTTTGTCCCCTATCTCGATGCTTCGCAGCTTGCCGCTCCGGTCAATCTCGCGCATCGTCTGCACCATATGCTGGATTGGCGCGGTTAATCGCGAGGTGAACCAGTAGGTGCCGAAGATTGCAAAAAGAATCGCCCCGATGCTTGTCACAAAGAGCGCAGCCACCAGAACTTTCATATAACTGTCCTGCAAATTGAGCTTACGCTCGATTTCCAACATGCCGATAATTTCCGAATCCTGATAAAGGGGAACCTTCATGTACAGCACACGAGTGCTGTCAACGAACATCTCTCCTTGTTCATGAGAAGACTGAAATTTGACCGGCAACGCTAGAAGGTCGGTGTCCGACCCTTGCAGATTAACCGTTTTGCCGTCAGGCGTAATAATTCGGATCAATTCATTCACATTGTAGAACTCCCGCAACAGCCCCTCGTCGGACAGCTGTTCCTTGTCCATGATTTTACTGTTTTCGAGAATCAGGTTGACCTTGTTCGTCATCACCTGCTGCTCGCTGCGGGTCGTAATTTTGGTCATGAAAAGATACACAAAAATGTTGAATAAAATCAAGATGAAAATCAACCAAAAGATGGTGAAAAGCGTGAATCTCTTGCGGAGAGTCATGCCTCAGGCTCCTTCATCATGTAGCCTACACCGCGCACGGTGTGAATCAGCTTGTGGCGGAATCCCTTATCGAGCTTCTGACGTAAATATCGGATATAAACATCGACAAGGTTGGTCTCGCCCATGAAATCATACCCCCATACCTCGGATAAAATTTCCTCACGGGACTTCTCTTCGTTTTTATGCTGAGCAAGGTACACCAGCAGTTCGAACTCACGTGGCGTGAGGTCGATCGACAGCTCCTTGCGGAACACTTTGCGCGTTCGCAGCTCCACGGTCAGATCCCCGATTTTAAGCAGATCGGAGCCCTCTGTCTCCTTCGGATTCTGTTGGAAAATGCGAAGCAGGTTGCGGACCCGGGCAAGCAGTTCCTCCATAGCAAACGGTTTTGTCACATAATCATTGGCGCCATGCTCGAAGCCGCTAACTTTGTCTGGAACTGTATCCCGGGCTGTGATGAGAATGACGGGGATGGGGTTGCCTGCCTGCCGCAGCCGACGCAGCACCTCAATGCCGTTCAGCTCCGGCAGCATGACGTCGAGCAGCACGAGGTCCCACTCTCCGGAGGAGGCTTGCAGGAAACCGCTGCGGCCGTCCAAAGCATGTCCGACTTCATACCCCTCATGCTCCAGCTCAAGCTGCAGAATGCGGGCAATGCTCTCTTCGTCTTCAATCACCAGCACGCGTTCATTCATTCTAAGATGTCACCTGCTTTCCCGTAGATTGCACCAGGGCTGGCGTTCAGCTCTGGAGCTGTTTCATCGACCAGGACTCAACGTCCCAAGTCTTCGTTACCCAATCCTCATAGAAGTCTGGTTCATGAGAAACGAGTACAACTGTACCGCGATAAGCCTGCAGCGCACGCTTCAGCTCAGCCTTGGCTACAACGTCCAAGTGGTTCGTCGGCTCATCAAACAGAATCCAGTTGCTCTCATGGAGCATCAGTTTGCACAACCGTACTTTCGCTTGTTCGCCGCCGCTCAATTGGTTGAGAGCACGCGTAATATGCTCGTTCTTGAGTCCGCAACGGGCTAGTGCCGCCCGTACCTCATGCTGGTTCATCCAGGAAAATTCATTCCATACATCGTCCAGCGGAGTCATCGTAGGCGCCTTGGCTTCTTGTTCGAAGTAAGCAGGAAGCAAATAATCACCGCGATAAACTTCGCCATCCAGCGGCTCGATGCGGCCAAGAATCGTCTTCAGCAGCGTCGATTTGCCTACGCCGTTGCAGCCGACAATGGCAATCTTGTCTCCACGCTCAATCAGCACATCCATCGAAGGAATTAGAGGTTTCGTGTAACCGATGCTGAGACCTTTTGCCTCAAAGATCGTCTTGCCGCTCGTACGGCCTTCCTTGAAGGCGAATGTCGGCTTGGCTGCTTCTTCCGGCTTGTCGATCCGATCGATGCGATCCAGCTGTTTCTCGCGGCTTTTGGCCCGACCAGAGGTCGAAGCGCGCGCTTTGTTGCGCTGGATGAAGTCCTCTTGCTTCTTGATGAAATCCTGCTGCTTTTCGTATGCTCCCAAGTGCTGAGCTTTATTCAGCTCAGCCATCTCCAGAAACTTCTCATAGTTGCCCGTATAGCGTGTCAGGCGTGTGAATTCCAGATGATAGATGATGCTAACGACCGAGTTCATGAAGCCCGTGTCATGGGAAATGAGCATGAAGGCATTTGGATAATTGCGCAAATATCCAGCCAGCCACGTAATATGCTCCTCATCCAAATAGTTCGTAGGCTCATCCAAAAGTAGGACCGTAGGCTTCTCAAGCAGCAGTTTGGCAAGCAGTACTTTTGTCCGCTGACCACCGCTAAGTGCGGATACATCGCGGTCGAGACCGATTGCGTTCAAACCGAGGCCGTTGGCCATCTCCTCTACCTTCACGTCGAGCATATAATAATCGCCGATCTCCAACTCTTCCTGGATTTCGCCCATGCGTTCCAGCAGTGCGTCTAGGTCGGCATCCGGCTCGCCCATAGCAGCCGTTACGTCTCCGAGCTCCTTCTCCAGCTCCAGCAGCGGAGCGAAGGCATCGCGCAGTACGTCGCGAATCGTCTTGCCCGGTTGCAGCTTCGTATGCTGATCGAGGTAGCCGTAGCGGATTTTAGGCGTCCACTCTACGCGGCCTTCGTCTTTCAATTGTTTACCTGTAAGAATATTCATCAGAGTCGATTTGCCAGCTCCATTGGCTCCTACAAGCCCAACTCGTTCTCCTGCCAGCAAGCGGAAGGAAACATCCCTGAATAAAATCCGGTCCCCGAATGTATGTGATAAATTTTCTACTGTTAATAAGCTCATGAGTTGTTGAATTCTCCATTCCTGTTAGATACAAAAGTCATGGGGAATTTGATCGCCCCTAATAGGTTATTGTACCATAACCTGCCCCCTGTTGGCTTCCCCTATTGCTCATAATTTAAGCGGATGTGGACGGTCAAATCTCAATCTGTCGTTAATGGCTTCGAAAATGTCTTCCGCGTGAGAGCTTAGGTCGTCTGCAGCCGCCGCTGAACGGCTTCAACGAGCGGCTTCAGGCCCGCTCTAAGCCTGTTGGCCGAGCGTCCCTTGTGAGGAAGCGGAAAGCCCTGCCACAACATCATATACCAGTCCTCAGGCGGTAAAAAAGGGATAAAGGCATCCGGTCGGTTTGGCAGCATACTCAGCCATTCTCGCCGTCCTGCAAAAGCAACATCTTTGTTGGCGGCCCACAGTATTCCTTTGCCTGTTCCACGCTCACTAGTTCGAAGTTCCCCGTTCAGTTTTTCAAGCAGCTCCATCCTCTCCGCGGACCAGCGCGAAGGATCGGGATCAGCAACTGCAATAATCAAGGAAGACGAACGAAGTCTACTTAAAGCATCTGGCCCCTTCCAATCGGAGGACCAGTCCAGCAGTTGAACTCGGTGGCCTTCTCCATGCAGCATTAGGCCAAGACGCGCCTCGTCATCCAGTCGAGAATGAAGCCTGGTACGCGGCCCTTTTAAAAGCCATTCTACCCCACCCTCGCGCAGTGTAACATACCGAGGGTCTAAAGCTGTCGGCAAGGAGCCGGAATTAGCGCCAAGCAGCGCATGCCAGTGAGGCTGTCCGGATTGGATCTCTATAGCCTGAACGGGTAGGCCGATCTCCGCCAGCAGCCGGGCCAGCATTAGGGTAATGAAAGTGGCACCGCTACCAGGTGAAAGGGAAAGAATAGATAGTTGCGCTTGTTGGCTATTGCCTGCAGCTTTCTCTTTACTGAATCCACCCAGTCTTAACCCAGCTGCTGGATGGTTATTGCGTTTACCGTCAAAGTCTACCGCGGCCCAGTCTGCTATTGCGCCTGCCGCTTCTATCATATTGGCAAACCTGCGGCTACGCTCCGGCTGCAGCAGCCTTTCAAGCCACGGTGGCAAAGCAGCGCGGCCAGCGTGGCCACGTAAAGCAAGCTCCGGCGGCTTCCCCGTCAGCAGCAGGCAAAGCAGGCAGCCAAGTCCGTACATATCTGTGCGTGCATCGCTTTGTTCACCTGCCAGTTGCTCCGGCGCGGCAAAACCTGGCGTCCCAAGCTGGGTCGTATCCGCTGCCTGAGAGGGGAGAAAGCGCCTTGCAATGCCAAAATCGATAAGCTTCACCCCCCCAGCCCGTTCGATCATGACATTGGATGGCTTAAGATCGCGATGTATGATCGGCGGCGACTGTGCATGCAGATAACCAAGCGCCGAACATAGCTGCAGCGCAATGGAAGCCGTGTCCGTCGCCGACATAGGCGTTCCCCTCGCTGCTATAAGCTCCTCCAGAGTATGTCCCTCTACATAGTCCATCACAAGCATCTCGCCACGGCCCTTTTCTGCCGGAAAATAATCATACAACTGCGGCAAATGAGCATGGGAGAGCTGCATCTGCATGCGCGCTTCCTCAACACTCAAAAGCTCCCCTGCCCCGCCCGCAGGCTTTAGCTTAAGCGCACGCAAACGACCGTCCAGCCTCATGTCTTCTGCGGCATAAACCTGCCCCATGCCGCCTTCACCTATTTGGCGCAGGATGCGGTACCTCCCTCCAGCGATGTCGCCCGGCAGGAAAGTTGCCTCATCGCTGATTATCCGCCTGCCAGTATTCTCAGATCTCATCCCATTTCTCCCACCTTTATCATCAAATAAAAAAATCCCGCTGAAAACAGCGCTCTCCGCATGGAGAGGCTGTCCGCAGCGGGATGCTTTCCCGTTTGCCGACCTTTTGCATGCATTACTTGCTTCGCTGGCCTTGCCGTATGCTTCGCAATTGCGTGACTATTACTTGCAGATTGCTGGCCTATGGCTCTCTTTGCTAGCCGTTTGTTGATCTTTTACTTGCCTTGCTGATTTATCGAAAAACGTTATCTTGCCGTTTTTTCTTTTGCAGAATCGTACATGTTATACACACTTACTTCTTCTTCATGTACAGCGTCATTTCCTCCCGATTGTGGAAGAGCTGCCTTGCGCCGAGAATTTCGAATTGTTCGCTGAAGCGGCTCATCACCTCGCGGATCGTCTGAAGCGGCTTGCGATGCATCAGCTTCACCGTTACGATTGCCGTCCCGCCGCTTTGCAGCGCGGGGGTAAGATCCTGTACGAGCCGACACATCTGCATCGGACTCCAGCTCATATCACAGACGAGCAGATCAAAGCTGCCCGGCTCGAACTTAACTTCCGATGCATTTTTACGCAGCACCGTTAATGTCCGATATGCTCGCAACGAAGGATGCAGCTCTGCCGGATCGACCGCTGTCACCTTCAGTCCCCGTTCAAGCAGCAGTGACGTCCAGCCGCCAGGAGCAGCTCCGATATCAAGCGCATGCTTGAAGTTGGCATAGTCCAGTCCAAACTCACGCTCCGCTTCCAGCAGCTTGAACTTGGCCCGGGAAATCTGCCCGTCTTCCTTCTGGAAGCGCACAGCGCCGCCAGGCCAGTCGCTCAGCATTTCCTCGGGTGTGCCGATGCCCGCATACAGCGTGTCCTTAGTGGCATAAATGGACACTAAGCGATCCGGCTGCTTGTGTGCAGGCTCCGCGCCAGCTTCGGCCAGCACGGCGTCGAGCAGAGCGCGAGTATCCGCCGCTGAATAAGGATATGGGCTTCCGTCCGCCTTGCGTACATGGACGCCGACGCGCATTCCAGCGAGCTTGCTTCTGCAGAGCCGCAGCCAGTCGCCGAGCCAATCCAAATCATCCGCATCTAGCGATAAAGTACGGGACGCATCTACAGGCTGAAGATGACGCAAGAAAATCGGCTTGCCCTCCCGAACGGTTTGCAGCACTGCCTCACGATCTTGCGGCAGCTGCATAAGGAAAACCTCTCCGGGCGATAGCTGAGAGAGCGACAGCCCGTCAAACAGACGGCGCAGTTCCTCCATTGCATATGAGGAATAATTTTTATTCGCGGTTCCGATCCACTCCGTCAATTGTTTGCACCATCCGCTCTTACTTTTATCCAGGGCCTTCCATAGGCCCAATCTACTTCGAGTGGAAGCCCGTAGGCTTCCGACAACACTTCGCCCGACAGCACCTGCTCCTTCGGCCCCGCATGCAGAAGTCGTCCTTCATGCAGCAGCGCTACATGGGTGAACATTGGCATGATCTCCTCCATGTGATGGGTCACATAGATAACTGTCAGCCGGTTCGTTGACAGCGTACCAATTTGGGCCAGCAACTTCTCGCGCTCATGCAGATCAAGCGCTGAACAAGGCTCGTCGAGAATAAGCACTTCCGGGGAGCTCATTAGCGCTCTGGCCAGCAACACCTTTTTGCGCTCTCCTTGTGAAAGAGTGCCGAAAGGCTGCTCCGCCGCATGAGCGAGCCCCGCTTGCTGGAGCAGCAAGATCGCCTTTTGCTTAACGGCAGGATCAATCTCCTGATAGAACCTCAGAAAAGCATATTCACCTGTCGCAACAATTTCCCACACCGGGTCGGCGAGCGCTAACTTCTCGACCAGCGATTGGCTGATATAGCCGATACGCTTGCGCACTTCACGAACATCACATTCCCCAAAGCGGTTACCCAACACATCGACAGTGCCTGTGCTCGGAAACATATAACCGGTCAGCATTTCCAGCAGTGTCGTTTTGCCAGAGCCATTGCGGCCAAGAATGACCCATTGCTCCCCCGCTTCGATTTTAAGGCTTACATCGCTCAGTATCGTCCGTTGTTCCCTCTGCAAGCAGAGACGGTTCAGCTCGATGATCGACATTCTCATTCCCCCTGTTGCAAGCGATAAGCCTCGTCGTCCGTAGGACGATTGTTGATGAAAATGAAAATACGAGAATAATGAAAAAAGCTCAGCCCTCTCCGGCTGCCGCCTCCGAATCTGCAATAGATGCCGCGCCGCTTGCGCCTCTCGTCTCCAGCGCCCTTTTCAGCGCTTCTTCGGTCAGAGGGCCGCCATGCAGCGTTACGCCGGTCGGCAGCGCGTCCGACAGACGCTTATACATCTGCTGTCTTCCAACTTCGCTTGAAGTGTGCAGATAGATCTCGCGTGGGAATCTCCCGCTGTCCGCTATCCAGGAAGCGACCTCGTAGCCGGTCGGCTCGTTCCACCCCAAATCATAATCAAGCGAGAGCATGCCAATCTCACCGGATTGCAGCAGGACAATACACTCCTCTGCCGTCCGTGCAAGCATGAACCCCTCCGGGCAGCGTCTAAAATCATCCAGATACAGATGGATCATCCCAGCTTCTCCTCCTCTTCCTGCATCCTGCGCAGCTGCTGCAGATGGGTTCCATCCGCATCTGAAGCGGTCTCAAGCACGGCGGGTACGGCTGGAAAATGTCCCAGCAGCCAGGCGATGCCTGCCATGCCAAGCTCTCCCTCGCCCAATCTGGCGTGTCGGTCGCGCCGCGATCCGCTCCCATACACCGAGCCGTTGACATGCAACGCGAGTATATGATCCTTTGCCGCCTGTCCGGCCGGGCTTGACGCCCAGTCAGGGTTTGGGCTGCCGTCCCATACACCGCTCGCGAACAGATGGCAGCTATCCAGGCAGAAACCCAGCTTGTCCGGCTCGCGACAGAGGGAGCGGATTTGCACCAGTTCCTCAAGCGTCATGCCCATAAAGCCATGGTTGCCGGCCTGATTTTCGATCAGCAACCGACAGCTCCCTTGCCAGCGCTCCGTTATGGAATCCAGCGTAGCGATCATTAACCTGTAACCTTCCAAGGGATCGCCTTCTTTGTACACTCCAAAATGAACAACAACACCAAGCGAACCGCAGTTCTCGGCGATGTCGAGGTCATTCAGCAGCGACAAAGCTGTCCGCTCTCTGACATCCGCATTGGGCGATGCCAAATTGCATGGATACGGAGAATGCGCGATGGAGGCGATTCCTTTTTCCCAGCAAAACTCCAGGCAGCGAGCCGCATCGCTGCGATCGAAAGATTTTACTCCAAGGCTGCGCGGATTTTTGGGAAAGTATTGAAAGGAGCCGCAGCCAAGCGAATACGCCCGCTGGGCCGCAGCTCGGTACCCGCCTCGTGTGCTCACATGAGCTCCTCGCCGGTTGCCGGCCGACATTGTTAGCGGTCCCGCTGGCATTTCGGGCAAAAGAACACCTTGCGCGAAGCCTGTTCCTCTTGCACAATTTTGCCTCCACAACGGCTGCAATCGCCGCCCGGACGGTCATATACCTTGCACTCATCGTTATATCCGCCAGTCACGGTATCACCGATTTGGAAAGGATTCTCCATATATCCGCCGCGAGCCTTGGCCTCCAGCAGCACGCTGTGCAAAGCGTCATAAAGTCGAGCAATTGTTGCCGGTTCAAGCGAGCTGATGCGAGCGCTCGGAAGTACTTCCGCCTGCCAGGCAATCTCATCTCCATAACAATTGCCGATGCCTGCAAGCACGCTTTGGTCCACAAGAGCTGTTTTGAGCGCGCTGCGCTTTTTGGTCATCAACCTTTCGGTGAATCGCTCCAGCGTTAACCGAGGGTCAAGCGGCTCCGGGCCAAGGGTGGCCAGTCGAGCATCGGCATCGCGGGCAGTCAGCAGATGCAAATACCCGAGGCGAAGCCCGATAAAGTACAAATTGCCGTCCTCGAACTCCAGCTTCACCTGTACCGTGCGATCCGGCTTTTCCTCTTCCGTGCCAAAAAACATCCAGCCACCGAGCATCAAATGGAGCAACAACCGCTGCCCATTGTCTAGGTGGAATAGAAGATGTTTGCCTCGGCGTTCGACAAACCAGATGGTACGGCCTTCAACTTGGCGAATGAACTCATCCACAGGTATATTCAGCGACTTCTCTCGGCCCACCTGGACGGATCGGATCCGCTGACCCGCTACAGCGGTACCAACGAGCATTCGGTAGTGGTCCATCTCGGGATATTCCGGCATATTCTGTTCGCATCCTTCCTCATGTTGATCCTGTACCGCGTACCTCACTTATGCGCCTTAGGCGCGCAAAATATACCTCCGCAGCTCATCGAGGCTGACACAGGAGGCGTATGGAGAAACATTTGCCACAGTCGCGTAACGTTCATAATTGGCGGCATCGGTAAGTCCGGTCAGCACCAGGATGGTACGGCAACCGGTGTTATCACCTGAAGCAATATCCGTCGCCAAGTTGTCGCCTACGACCCAGACCTCTTCCCTCTTCACGCCGAGCCTGCCCAGCGCATAGTCCATCAGCACTGGCGAAGGTTTGCCGATCAGTACCGGCTGTACACCCGAGGCGGCCTGGAGCATCGCTCCAATCGAACCTGCCCCTGGAAATAGTCCACCCTTGGAAGGAAGGAGCAGATCCGGATTCGTCATTATGTAAGCCGCTCCCGAGAGCAGCTCGCGCACAGCGGCGGCAGCCTGCTCATAGGTGAAGCGGCGATTGATGCCCTGCACAACAGCATCGGCGGCTTCCTCGACCAGTTGCAGTCCTGCCCCTTCCAGCTCTTCGGCCAAGCCTTCTTCGCCGACCATGAAGATTTTACCGCCAGGGAAATGCTCTGCAGCATAGGCAGCCGCAGCCTGAGCCGAAGTGCATACCTCATCGGCATCCGCGGGGATGCCCATCGCCCTCAGCCTTTGGGCTACAGCAGCCGGGCTGGCTGAGGAATTATTCGTTACATATTTATAAGGAACTCCAGCTTCGCGAAGCGCCTCCATTAACTCTGGAGCTCCCTCGATTACTTCATCGCCCCGATAGATCGTACCGTCCAAATCCAGCAGGAGCCCGCTAATGCGCCGATCCGGCTCACGCAATCCGGGCAAATCATGTTGTAGCTTTTCCGTCATCCGCCTGCCTCCAATCTTGCTTCGGCTGCGCCAAACTTGCGGAGCAGGCGATCCCTGCGTCGGCGCAGAGCTTCGAGCTCGCTGCGCTTACGAGCGTCCCGCCTAGAGAGCGGATGCGAAGAAGCAAGCGCGAGTGCCTCCTCTGCCAAATCCAATGCGGCAGAGAAGTTTTTGCCCTTATGCTCATAGTACATAGCAAGCTCGACATGAGCTTGCCAATCCGGGATCGCAGCCCGAGAAAAGCCGGCCGCAGCTTTCTGCCACAATACCACAGCACGCTCCCAATTGCCAGCCTTCTTGTCCCTCATTGCAAGGCCATGTAAGGCTCCAGGAGGAACCGAGTCTCCCTTGGTAAGCAGTGCAAACAGCCGCTCGGCTTCGTCCTGCTGACCCATCCGTTCGAGCCATAATCCGGTGCGCAGCAGCTCCTCCGCTTCCTCCGGCATCGGGAACCCGCTGCCGGCCTCGCCGCCGAGCAATTGCCCAAAGCGAATGCCGAGACATGCAAGCGACACCATATCCTGCTCATTGTGCCGGAAAACGCCTTCCAACACCGCAGGATCTCCTTCGGCCAAATAGCGAAAATATAGCGTTGGCGCCAGAGAGCCCGGCACATCATCTTGCCGGAAAATGCCGAGCCGTTCCTCCTCTACATGACTAAGCCTGCATGAAGTGAGGGTATTTTTCCAGATGCTGCGAGAGGGATGCAGAAAGTCCAGATGCAGCAGCTCCGGCAGCTCCCGGCCAAGTCCGTTCATAATAAGTCTTGTCTGTACGAGCGGCCAGTCGAATGAACGGCCGTTGTACGTCGCCAGCCAGCGGAAGCGAGGGAGCAGCAGCTCCAGCTCGGTTAACATCGCCAGCTCTTCTGCGGGATGGCGGATTAGAAATTGTCGAATGACAAAAGCATCCGACTCATAATAGGCAAGTCCCATCATGAACGCAACATTTCCCGTGCCTCCGCCGAGCCCAGTCGTCTCCAGGTCAAGGAAAAGCACCTCATCTGGCGTAGGGACTCCTCCGCTATCTGGATGGAATGCCTTTAAACGGGACGCAGCCAGCAGCCATTCCTCAAGCTGGTGAATTCCGCTGCGATGCGAAAGCGGCAGGCGAAGCCGCCTCTCCAGGCACTCACCGGCTTCGCTGGTATGCAGGCGCACACCGAGCGCCGCCCATCCCGGGCCGGCATCGTCGCTTACTGTATCCTCTCCCATAAGCGAATCGGATTCCAATCCGGCTCCTGACTGCGGACCACCTACTAAGCTCCCTTTAGTCTGCTGCTCATTCACCTGAGCTTCCACAACCTGTGACACATCTGCTCTGGCTTCATCGACCTGTTGCCCATCGGCCGGGGTCACCTCGCCCTGCGAACCGTTCGACCGGGGCTCCTCGGCATTTAGACCGTTCGACCGGGGCTCCTCGGCATTCAGACCATCCGCCGGGGCTTCCTCGACCCGTAGACCATCCGACTCAGCTTGCGGCTTGATGCCGCGCAGCCGATTCATCCGCTCGCGCATTCCGCTCATGAGCGCACCGCCTGTGCAATCAACTGCCTCGCCTGTGACTTGCCGAGCAGCCCGACTTCTTCGATCGGACCGACACATGCCGGGCATCCGCTCAGGCAGCTACAGGAAGAGATCAGCCCTTTTGCGCGCTCCAGCAGCTCGTCATGCACCTCGTACAACCGCTCAGCGAGACCGATTCCACCTGGATACCGATCATAGAAATAGATCGTCGGCAGCTGCGTATGCACCGCCTTCACTTGTGGTACGACCCTTATATCCAGCGGATCACACATCAAATAAAGAGGCGCGATGTGCACAAGCACATTTGCCAACCCGAGCAGCGCGAACTGCATCTCATTCGTACCCATGTCGGCCGCCGCCTCCGGGCTGAAGCTGAACCAGTATCCGCTCGTATGCAGCTCCTCTTCCGGCAGATGAATAGGCCCGGACCCAATATTTTCGTGCGTCCTCAGGCGGATTTTTTTGAAAATCGTCGGTTTTGCATTAACCGTCAGCTCGCCGTATTGCAGCAGCAATTGACCGCTTACTCGCTCCTTGTCAGAATGGAGCACCTTGAGCTCCACAGCTAGGCTCGCATCCGTATAATAGTCCACGTTCACTTGGCGTACATAGGCTTTCTTTTCAGGAAAATCAAGCTTCTCGACCTGATACTGGACGCCCTCATGAATATAGATGGCTTCCTCATGGATGAGCGTCGGTGCGCTGAAACGGTCGACCTCGCCAAGCACACGGTTGCCCTCAGTCAGATCGATAATAATGAAGTTCTCCTGCGCCGCAGAGCGCAGCGATATGCCATGGGCCGGAAAGCTCTGCTCCATCCAGTACCAGCGATCCTTTACATGATGCAGTACTTTTTCCTCCGTCAGAAACTCCAACATATCTTCGAGCCGCTCGCCGCCGAACCTATCTCCAGCCTTGAAGGGCAGTTCGTAGGCAGCGCATTTGACATGGTCGATCAGAATGAGCAGATTATCGGGATGAATGAGTGCCCGCTCCGGCGGAGCGCTGAAGAAAAAGTCCGGGTTCTGGATCATGTACTGGTCCAAAGGATTGCTGCTCGCCACCATAAAAGTGACCGAACTCGTCTGACGCCGTCCTGCTCGACCCGATTGCTGCCATGTGCTGGCCACCGTTCCGGGATAACCGTTGAGCACGCAAGCTTGCAGTTGGCCGATGTCGATGCCGAGCTCAAGCGCATTCGTACTGACGACGCCACGGATTTCCCCGGTTCGCAGCCCTTTCTCAATCTCGCGCCGCAGCTTGGGCAAATACCCACCCCGATAGCCGCGAATCGTCCGATCATCCAGCTTGCCCCTTACCGCATCTTGAAGATAAGTGAGCAGCAGCTCCACACGAACCCGGCTGCGCGCGAACACGATCGTTTGGACACCTTGTTTGAGCAGTTTTGCGGCAAGGCGACGAGTTTCGAGAACGCTGCTGCGGCGGATGCCGAGCTGCTGGTTGACGACAGGCGGATTATAAAAAATAAAATGCTTTTCGCCCATCGGCGCCCCATTGTCAGCTACTAAAGCCATTGGTGCACCGGTCAGCCGCTCCGCATGCTCAAGCGGATTCTCAATCGTCGCCGAGGCGCAAATAAACTGCGGTGTTGAGCCATAAAACTGGCAGATGCGCAGCAGTCTGCGGATCACATTAGCGACATGGCTGCCAAACACGCCTCGGTAAGAATGCAGCTCATCGATGACGATGTAGCGGATATTTTCGAACAACTTCACCCACTTCGTATGATGAGGCAAAATGGCCGAATGCAGCATATCGGGATTCGTAACGACGATATGACCCGCATTGCGGATCGCCTGGCGCACCTGCGGAGGTGTATCTCCGTCATATGTATGCGTTTTGAGATCAACCTCCATCAAATCTGCCAGCGTTTGCAGCTCGGCGACCTGATCTTGCGCGAGTGCTTTAGTAGGGAACAGATAGAGCGCCCTGCCCCCTTCATCTTCGAGAAGGGACTGCAGCACCGGGAGGTTGTAACAAAGGGTTTTACCCGAAGCCGTAGGCGTCACAGCAACAATATTTCGCCCCCCGCGCACCTCACGATAGGCATCATCCTGATGGGTGAACAGCCTGTCGATGCCTTTTTTGCGAAGGGCGTCAGCAAGCTTGGGATGCAGATTTTCCGGGAATTCCCTAGCGCGCGCCTCACGTGGAGGGATCGTTTGCCAGTGCGTCACATGGTCCATAATTTCGGGGTCCTGCTTCAGCTCCTCCAGCCAATCGTCAAGGCCGTCCGCTCTGCCCGTCCATCGGTTCATGTGCTTCACTCCGTTTCTCTTTCTAGTTCTTCTATTGTACAGAATACATGTTCGGTTCGCAATCATAGAACCCTATTTATTAACTTCATTTATATTTAATGTTATTAAATTTAAATCAGATTAAACAAAGCTCGAATCGAATCGTTTGGCGCTAGACGCAGGCTCAATCCTGACACGAGTACTTCGTTCCCTACCACTAGACAGAAAAATGGCTCCCGCCTCATTGAGAGGTAGGAGCCACTGCTTCATTACACATTACGACAAGCTGGAGTGTTCCGGTAACTCACCGCGACGCGGAATTTGTACCGACATCAGATCTGCTCCGGCATACGATTCCGGGAACACGGAGCGCGCCTCTTGCAGCAAAGCAACCATGTCCTCATCACGATAACGGCTGCTGATATGAGTCAAATACAATCGTTGCGCACCTGCTGCACGAGCTGCTTCGGCCGCTTGGAGAGTTGTTGAATGGCCGTAGGCAGCGGCCTTTTCCGCCATATCGCCTTGAAAAGTAGCCTCATGAACGAGCAGATCCGCTCCCTGGGCCAATTGACCAACTCCGTGGCAAGGTACCGTATCACCAAGAATGGCAATGATGCGCCCTTTCAAATCCGGCCCTGTCACATCCCCACTACGGACAAGCTGACCGTCAGGCAATATGACATCCCCGCCGTTTTTGAGCTGGCCAAGCAGCGGGCCGAACGGCACACCGAGTTCACGCGCCTTGTCCGCATCTAGCGTGCCAGGTCTGTCCTTTTCAACAATTCGGAAGCCCCAGCAAGGAACTCGATGATTCAAAGGATGCGCCTCCACGATCAGCTCTTCATCCTCATAAATGAGCCCTGCCTCCAACTCGGTAATGATCAAATCGTAATCCAGGTGGGAAGACGTCAATCGGAACACCGCATCGATATAATCCTTGATTCCTTGCGGCCCGAAGAGCTGCAGCGGTCCTGAGCCGGCATGATACGAGCGAGAGCTAAGCAGTCCCGGCAGGCCGTTAATATGATCCCCATGAAGATGAGTGATGAACACAGCCTCGATTTTGTTCAGCTTAATCGGAGTGTTCATTAGTTGGTGCTGAGTTGCTTCTCCACAATCGAACAGCCAGATCGAGCCGCGCGGCTGGGGAAGCGTCAACGCCATCGAGGTTACATTCCGCTGCCTCGACGGCCTGCCTGCCCCAGTACCGAGAAATGTAAGCTCCATGCTTTCGCCTCCCCTTTCAATCCAATCTATCTCACAGCTTTGAACCAGATGCGTTGAACTAAGCTTTATCTACGTTGAAATACTGCGCCTCTGGATGGGCAAATACCATTGCTGATACAGATGCCTCAGGCTCCATCATGAAGCCCTCGGTAAGCTCCACGCCGATATCCTCCGGTTTCATAAGCTCGAACAGCGGACCCTGATCCTCCAAATTTGGACAAGCAGGATAACCGAACGAAACCCGAATGCCTTGGTAGCGCGCGCCGTGACGCTGTTTCATCGTCATTTCCGGTGGATCCGGGTAGCCCCAAACATCCCGCATCATATGGTGAACGCGCTCCGCAAGACCTTCCGCAACTTCAAGCGCAACAGACTGCAGAGCATGAGAACGCAGGTAATCCCCTTTGTCCTTCCAGGAGTTAGCCAGCTCCCGCACACCTTCTCCAGCGGTAACGACGAGGAAACCTACATAGTCCATAACACCGCTATCAACACTGCGCAAATAGTCCGCCAAGCATAGATATGGCTCCACTTGCTGCCGGGGGAAGCTGAAGCGCTTTAAGACACGAGTCTGATCTTCAGGATCATACACAACAATGTCATTACCGTCGGATTGCGCCGGGAAGAAACGATACATACCTTGCGCTTTCACGATGCCTTCTCGGGCCGCTTCATAGAGAATAGTATCAACAGTGTCTTTTAGACCCATCACTTTTTCATCCCGTTTTTCGAGCAACTCCTCGACCTTCCCACGAACGCCAAGATGATGACCAAGCAACATCTGCATGTTCACATAAGGAACAATCTGAGGGATTGGGACGTTGCGCAAAATATGGCGATCCAAATCAGGTGGAATAAATACAGGCGCATCCTGTGAAATACCGCTGCGCACCGCGCGCGTCAGCTGGGGAAGCTTCGGCTTTTCTTCCACCGCAACGCCTCCGGAAGCTTTGAATTCGGCCAGCTCGTTCTCCATGACAGAGCGATGCTCCTTGTTCATTAGCTTGTTCGCCAAATCCAGTCCTTCCATCGCATCCTTGGCATAAAGCACAAGACCATCGTACTCAGGAATGATACGCGTTTTGGTGAATTTGCGGGTTAACGCCGCTCCTCCGACCATAATTGGCACGTCAATGTCGGCATTGCGCAAATCCTGCGCCGTAATGACCATCTGCTGCGCCGATTTCACCAGCAGACCGGACAAGCCGATCGCATCCGCCTTCTCTCGGCGCTGAGCCTCGATTAATTGCTCTGGCGGAACTTTAATACCCAGGTTTACGATATGATACCCATTATTTGCAAGGATAATCTCGACCAGGTTTTTGCCGATGTCATGTACGTCACCTTTAACGGTGGCCAAAATAATCTTACCTTTGACCGAGGACTCCGATTTCTCCATGAACGGCTCCAGATGCGCAACGGACGCCTTCATTACCTCAGCGCTCTGCAGTACTTCGGCAACGATCAGCTCGTTGTTGTTGAACAGCCGGCCAACCTCGTCCATCCCTTTCATCAGTGGACCGTTGATGATCTCAAGCGGGCTGTACTTTTGCATCGCCTCATCCAGGTCAGGGATAAGTCCCTCCTTGGTGCCTTCCACAACATAGGATGCCAAACGCTCTTCCAGCGGCAGGTTGGATGTTTTATCCTTTTTCTCGACTTTTTTCTCACGGAATGCAGCGACAAACGCTGCCAGCGTCTCGTCATTAGTGCGGTAAATGAGATCCTCTGCCAGCTTGCGCTCATGGTCCGGGATGGATGCATAACGCTCCAGCTTCTCGGTATTAACGATGGCATAATCCAGTCCAGCCTTAGTGCATTCGTACAAATAAACCGAGTTCAACACTTCACGGCCCGCTTCCGGCAGTCCAAAGCTAATGTTACTAATGCCGAGAATCGTATGACAGCGCGGCATCGCCTGTTTGATGAGACGAATGCCTTCCACCGTCTCCTCCGCGGAGCCGATGTATTGCTCGTCGCCAGTTCCAACAGGGAACATCAGTGGGTCGAAAATAATATCTTCCGGCTGCAAGCCGTACTTGTTGACGAGCAGATCATAAGAACGCTGAGCAACAGCAAGCTTGTCCTCACGTTTGATTGCCTGGCCGGTTTCATCAATCGTACCAACGACGACAGCAGCGCCATATTTGTGGATAATCGGGACGACTTGCTCGAACTTCTCCTCGCCATCCTCCAGGTTGATCGAGTTAATGATCGCCTTGCCTTGGGAATATTTCAACGACAGCTCGATAACTTTCGGGTCAGTCGTATCAATGACGAGTGGAGCTTTGACCAGCTTCACGACAATTTCCAAAAAGAGACGCATATCCTCAGTCTCGTCACGGTCAGGGTCTTGCAGGCAGACGTCAATGACATGAGCGCCTTTTTTCACTTGAGCCCGTGCTATTTCAGCCGCTTCCTCATATTTACCCTCGACGATGAGCCGTTTGAACTTACGGGAACCGAGCACATTCGTGCGCTCGCCCACCATGTACGGCCGATTATCCGACTCGATGTAGACGGTCTCAATGCCGGACACAGCTGGAGCATGGGAGCCACTTCGTGGGCGCGGCGGGTAGTTCGCCATCGTCTCAACCAGTGCTCGGATATGAGCTGGCGTTGTACCGCAACAGCCACCGGCGATATTCAGCCAGCCTTGCTCGGCAAAAGCGCCCATTTTGATCGCGAGCGATTGAGGCGATTCGTGATACTGGCCGTTCTCATCAGGCAGGCCCGCATTGGGATAACAGCTGATCGCCGCATGGGAAATATCGCTGAGCGTACGAATATGATCGCGCATGAATTCCGGACCCGTAGCACAATTAAGTCCGATAGAGATCGGATTGAGATGTTCAAGCGAAATGTAGAAAGATTCGATGTTTTGTCCAGCCAGCGTCGTGCCCATCGGCTCGATCGTGCCCGAAATCATTAACGGCAGTTGCACGCCGGTCTGCTCGTAAGCTTGACGGATGGCAATGCTGCCAGCCTTGACGTTCAGCGTATCCTGGGAAGTTTCCAGCAGCATGGCATCGGCGCCGCCCTCGATAAGGGCAATTGCCTGCTCCATATAGCTCTCTACAAGACCTTCAAAAGTGACGCCGCCTGTAACGGAAAGCGTTTTGGTCGTTGGCCCAATAGCGCCCACAACAAAACGCGGATGCTCGGGCGTGCTGTACTTATCAGCCGCTTCGCGGGCAATTCTGGCTGCAGCCAGGTTGATTTCGCGAGCTTTTTCTGGAATATCATACTCGGCAAGCACGATGCTCGCGCCGCCGAATGTATTCGTCTCAATCAGGTCAGCCCCGGCTTCAAGATACTGCTCATGGATGGTGCGAATAACATCAGGTCTGGTTAGGACAAGCATTTCATTGCAGCCATCCAGCTCCTCGCCGCCAAAATCCTCCGCAGCCAAATCGGCCTGCTGAATCATCGTGCCCATAGCTCCATCCATAATGAGGATGCGCTTTTCCAGCATTTCGTGCAAAGTCGGCTTCGACAACTCTCTACACCCTTCCCCCCAAAAATCATTAAAGTTTAGTGTAGCAGAAGAATCGGCGACTGAAAAGAACTCTCATCGATAACTAGCGGGAAGAAAAAAGATGTTTTATAATAGGGGATAAAGCAATATTCAATTCATACCAATTGGAAAAGAGGGAATTAATCGTGGCTGAAATTCGCATCCGCAATACTAATGAGCGCATTTCCGGTGAAGAGCAGGTCAAGGCATTTCTAGATTCCCAAGAAGTTCTCTATGAACATTGGGATTCGGACAAGCTGGACGAATCGCTACGCGAGAAATTCGTTCTGACAGACGAGGAAAAAGCCCGTATTCTCGAAACATACGATTCCGAAATTCGCGATCTGGCAGGCCGCCGCGGCTATCAGATCTGGGATATCATCACACTGTCGGAATCCACGCCGAACCTGGATGAGCTGCTCCAGAAGTTCGAGAACGTGCATACCCACACGGAAGACGAGATCCGCGCGATTACCGCAGGCCGCGGTATTTTCATCATTAAGGGCACTGATGATATCGGTTACTTCGACGTCGAGCTCCAAGCTGGAGATGTCATCTCCGTCCCAGAGAACAAGCCACATTTCTTCACATTGATGGATAATCGTAAAATCGTCGCGGTGCGCCTGTTCATCGAAAAAGATGGCTGGATCGCTCACAATTATTCAGATCCACAATTTCAAAAAGCCTAGCCTTTCCGGTAACAAGATTACAAAAAAACGGACCTGTCCACTCCCTAAGCAAGGGTGTCCAGGTCCTTTTTTTTGTTTATATGATTAGCCAAGCAGCGGAATAAGCTGGTCCAATCGAGAAATTTCGTGCTCCGGTACGATCTCGTCTGTACGGGTTTTGCCGTCGCGGTTAACCCAAACACTTGTCATGCCGATTGTGTTTGCGCCCAGAATATCCGTCGTCAGCTTATCACCGACCATAATCCCGTCTTCCGGATCAACTCCGATACATTCCAGTGCATGACGGAAAATACCAGCATCCGGCTTGCCCATTCCATAGTTGCCGCTGATGATGATCTCATCAAAATAAGGTGTCAGCTCCGGAACGCCGAGCAATTTCTCCTCTTGCAAATCCGGCGTTCCGTTTGTAAGTAGCAGCAACTTGTACTTGCCCTTAAGAGCATCGAGAACCTCGAAGGTTTCGTCGTAAACGATCGGCCGTTTACGACGCTCGGCCGGGAATCGTTCAGCCAGTTCGGCGCCAAGCTCGGCATTGTCGATGCCAAGTGCTGCGAGTCCACGCGTCCAGGCATCTTTGCGGTAGCCGGGAGCCAACTGCTGCAGCTTGCGGAAAGACTCATGCTCTCCACCAGTGAAGTTAGCCCACAGTCCCTCAAAAGGATTGATGCCAATCAACTTGGTGAAATCAAATGTCTCATAAGTACTATACAGGGCTCTCGCTTCGCTACGAACTGCTTCTTCCAGTTCAACAGGATCGACACCACACTGCTCATACGCATAGTCTGTTGTAGCCCGAAAAGCCTCCTCCACACTACGCTCGTCCCATAAAAGCGTATCATCAAGGTCAAACAACACCGCTTTTTTTGCCATGTTCCGGTCTCTCCCCCGCACTGCATATGATGAGTTGCTGTATGCACACCATGCCTCGTGCTGCTTTCGGTCTACCACACTAATACTGACTACAAGTCGTGCTACTTTCTGTCTACTATTATTGCATCCTTATTGCTTCATTCAGTCTAACTCCACTCATTTGGAAGCGAGGCATTTCACTATTGCTTATCGAAACGAATTCCATGTGCATCTGCCATCTGCTCTAAACGTTCACCCATTTGCTCGATCGGATAACGGTTCATCACTCGGGAAAACACCCAGTTTCCACCTTTTACTGGCTGGATGACTACATAACCCTTTTGCACAGAGATGCTCTTGATCTCATCTTTGTTGAGTCGCTTGTCTCCCATCATTCGCCTCGTCTGAACATGGTCTGATCCGACCTGTAGATAGGGACGACGAAGGAAAAACAGCACTGCCAGCGCTACATAAGCAGCAACGAGCCACCACGTTTGCGAGCCGCTACCCTTTTCTGTAGGGAGAAGAGAGAAGAAAACCACAACAGAGATAAGCAAAATCGGGGAAATATAGTTGCGGCCCTTAAAACGGACAGGAGCGGTAGGATCAACTTTACCGGCATAGGGCTTAAATGGATCTTGACCACTTTTCTTGCGTTGTTTGTTCAGTTGCGATGAGTTGCGGCGAACTTTGCGTTCCCAGGAGCGTGACAAATTCATTGACCTCCAAATGTGAAATAAGTATGCCTAGCTTAGTCTTCTTTTTTTTCGTCATCTACCCATTCGATAGTATCCAGCTGCTGCTTGAAATTGCGCTTGAAATTATTCAAGTATTCCTGGCGCAAGCGGGTACGCTCTATGGCTTCATCAGGTGTAAGCCCGATTGTTTTATGCTTTCGCGACAGCTCATTGATCCGAGCGATTAAAGCGTTGATGTCCATTGTCGGTCCCTCCCCCCGTTGTAAAAATCCTTTTCCTTCTAACTTTGAACGATGAGAAGAGACATGTCAAGAATACGAAAAGCCCCCTGAATAAAAGTCAGGGGGCGATTAAGTAAGAGCAAGAGATCAGCTATAGGATGATGTAAGAAAAAAATCAATTGACGGCAGGGATAATGAGCCTGTCACCCGGATCAATGGACGTTGATGCGAGGCCATTACGCTTCTTAAGCCAAAACACACCTTCGCGGATATCATCCGAGATATTGTAAGTTGCGGCAATAGACCAGAGCGTATCACCACTCGTTACGGTAATGCTCATCTCATCAGGAGCGGACGGGGCAATCTCCGAGCTGCTGGCTTGAGTGAAGCCCCAGAGGCTTGTCAGAAGAAGAACAAACAACATCGCAGCAACTAACCAAGGTACCAGACGCCGAGTAAAATGTCCGCCAGTACTGCGTGCGAAAGAATATGAAGAAGCGGAAGGCTTAGATCTGCCGCGATAAGACTGTTCCATTGAAGAGGTCAAAGACTGTGTGTGTGTAGACGGAGAAACCGAGCCTGATCGATCATTACTGCTGTATCCCGATAACGTCAACATGAGATCCACTCCCAAACGTTTGTTCTGGTATCAGCTTAGCACGAACATTTGTTTCCGTCAACGTATTTCTGGAACGTTTGTTCGCAGAAATTGTTGGCTTACTCTTAGATTGCGAACAAGCAATCTCTTGGAATTTACAGTTAGTTAATTTACCAGTATACGAACATAGGCACACCTAAATTCAAGCTTGTCAATCGGTGATTTACGAACAACTGTTTCTCGAACTTATGTTTGTACGAACTCGGGTTCTGTGCTATACTCTGAAAAAGCTATCGTCTACTATAACTATTCTGGAGTGAGTGAGATGTCTAAAGTGTCTAACCGCCAACAGGCGATACTCGACTTCATTAAGAATGAAGTGCGGGACAAGGGATATCCGCCTTCTGTACGTGAAATCGGTGAGGCGGTAGGTCTTGCATCCAGCTCTACCGTTCACGGCCATTTGGACCGCCTGGAGAAGAAGGGTATGATCCGCCGCGATCCAACGAAGCCGAGAGCAATTGAGATTCTCGACGGCGATTCTCCGTCTGAGCTTCCATTCCCGACTTCCGTCAGCAAGATCCCTGTTGTAGGCAAAGTTACCGCTGGCTTGCCAATTACTGCTACTGAGAACATCGAGGAGTACTTCCCTCTCCCCGCTCATTTTGTCGGAGATCATGAAGTGTTCATGTTGAGCGTTGTAGGAGAGAGCATGATTGAAGCTGGTATACATAGCGGCGACTACGTTATCGTTCGCCAGCAATCTTCTGCGAGTAACGGAGATATCGTCGTCGCAATGACAGAAGATGATGAAGCTACCGTCAAGACCTTCTACAAAGAGAAAGATCATATCCGTCTCCAACCGGAGAACTCCTCCATGGAGCCAATCCGTCTGAAGAACGTTAGTATCCTCGGCAAGGTCATCGGCCTTTTCCGCGACTTCCACTAGGCTTGTCCTGCGGTGTCCAATGCTGTTGATTTAAGGGGTGAGTTTCCTCCATTACCCCCGTTTTTACGCCTTTATTCAACGAAACGCGCACTCTGACAGAGTGCGCGTTTTTTTGTCAAAGGTTCCTATTATTCGCCCGATTCGAGATCTCTCTTCGTAACATCTTCTTCCCCTTTATGTGAGCCTTCAAGTGAATCAAGGCAGTTTTTCAAAGAAAAATTTATTCTCGTAAATCAAATTGCTGCCAGGGAACTTAAAACTCAGCTGAAAGCCGGATGATTTGATTTGAATATCGACCAGAAAGCGACTTCGAACGTAAGGCCGCAGCAGGCGGTCCAGCTTCTCATCGTCACCCCGTTTGACAGCGTCTGCCGCATGACGTGCAAATAAACGACTTGTGGACAATTTGCGATAGAGAGGTACAATTGCGGCCGAGATCCTACGCAGCGCAGTCGAGCTGAACGTGAACTGTGCCGTACCGGGAATAATCGATGTTGCGTTGGTGTAGCTATTGAGCGGAGCCCGATAACTGAAATCGGCAAAAAAGCCGATCCCATTCGTGCTGAACGCATCCAACACAGCAAAAGGAACCTTTTGCTGAAAAAGCAGGAGCAAAGTATCCAGATCTGCTTCCTTTACCGCTTGTGACCAGCGCTTGGCAAACTGGCGATCCCGTACAAACTCCCGATAAAGAGGCAGCATGCTGCCCGCTGTCCGTGCAAGCATTACCGCTCTTAGCGGTGAACTCAATCCGCTTTTTTTGATCCGAACCATGCTCCGTCACCTCCTAACCGATTACCCAAGCCCAGATGGAGCCTCATGCCTTATGCTCCAATTGAACCTGAATATCGCGTCTGTAGGTACAAATAATATGCGGCTACGGAGTCAATCAGAACACAAAAAAACCCTCAGCCCGCACGGGCCAAGGGATTCCCTTCCTAGTAAAGAGTCAGATACTGATCTCTCTCCCACTCATGAACTTGCGTCTTGTACATATCCCATTCAATTTCCTTAAGCTCGTAGAAGTGCGCAAGAGCGTGGTCGCCAAGCGCCTCGGTCACGATCTCGCTGCGCAGCAGCTCATTGAGCGCTTCGCGCAGATCTTCCGGCAAGCTCGGGATGCCTTCATCCAAACGCTCTTCGTCGGTCATGACATAAATGTTACGGTCCGTAGGAGCTGGCAGCGGATACTTGTTGCGGATACCGTCCAGACCCGCTTTCAGCATGACAGCAAGCGCCAGGTAAGGGTTAGCTGCCGGATCTGGATTACGCACCTCAACACGGGTGCTGAGGCCGCGTGAAGCCGGGATACGAATCATCGGACTGCGGTTACTGGCCGACCAAGCTACATAACAAGGAGCCTCATAACCTGGAACGAGACGTTTGTAGCTGTTGACAGTCGGATTCGTAATAGCGGCCATTGCCCGGGCATGGCGCAGAATTCCGGCCATATAATGGCGCGCTGTCGAACTCAGGCCAAGATGGTCGCTTTCCTCATAAAAAGCATTCTCATTGCCTTTGAAGAGCGACTGATGGCAGTGCATACCGGAACCATTGACGCCAAACAGCGGCTTCGGCATGAATGTCGCATGCAAACCATGCTGGCGAGCTACCGTCTTAACGACAAGCTTAAACGTCTGGATTTGGTCAGCAGCTTTGATCGCATCGGCGTATTTGAAGTCGATCTCATGCTGGCCAGGAGCAACTTCATGATGGGAAGCTTCGATCTCGAAGTCCATCTCCTCCAGCGTAAGCACAATCTCGCGACGACAGTTCTCGCCCAGATCCATCGGTGCCAGGTCGAAGTAACCGCCCTGATCGTTGAGTTCAGTTGTCGGCTCGCCTTTTTCGTTCGTTTTGAACAGGAAGAACTCCGGTTCAGGACCAACATTCATCGCTGTAAAGCCCATTTCCTCAGCTTCTTTCAGCACGCGCTTCAAAATGCCCCGTGGATCTCCTGCGAATGGCGTACCGTCAGGCATGTAGATGTCACAAATCAGACGCGCAACGCGATCCTGTGTAACCCAAGGGAACACAACCCAGGTGCTGAGATCAGGATATAGGTACATATCAGATTCCTCAATACGGACATAACCTTCGATGGAAGATCCATCAAACATCATTTTGTTATCCAGTGCTTTTTCGAGCTGGCTGACTGGAATTTCCACGTTTTTGATCGTACCGAGCAGATCGGTGAACTGAAGGCGAATGAAGCGGACGTTCTGTTCTTGGGCAATACGTTTGATATCGTCTTTAGTATAATTCAAGAAAATCGGCTCCTCACATCATAAAGTACATTGCTTAACGCTTGTTGTTGAAAAAACGGCTGAGCTGGCCTTGAATCATGGAAGCTTTGCCAGGGCGCTTCTCCTGCAGCTGCTGCTTGAGCAGCAGTCGCAGCTGCGAATCACTGAGCTCACGGCGACGAACCTCGGAAATCTCGGTCATAACGGTTGCTTCCTCGGATTCCTTTGACACCGGGTTCATGACCTGCTTGATTCCGGCAATATTAACACCCTTCTCAATCAGGGACTTGATCTCAAGCAGCCGTTCTACATCATTAAAAGAGAACAAGCGCTGATTGCCGGACGTACGAGCCGGCACGATCAGCTCATGCTGCTCATAATAACGGATCTGCCTTGCTGTCAAATCCGTAAGCTTCATTACTATACCGATAGGAAACAACGCCATATTGCGCCGTATATCGTCAGCCATGTTTACATCAACCTTCCAATTCCAATAAGTTATGTGCTTATTGTAACGGCACTACATGAACATGTCAACCGATGTTAGGTTCCCGTGTGAGTTTATATTACAATAATATCCTGTTGCGCTAAACGTTCAAGAGATTGAAGTAAGCCATACTTCACATGAGCATAAGTTAACCCACCTTGCATGTAGGCTATGTAAGGCTCACGGATTGGCGCATCGGCCGATAATTCCAGGCTACCACCCTGAATGAATGAACCCGCTGCCATGATGACAGGATGCTCGTAACCAGGCATATCCCAAGCTTCCGGCACGACATGGGAATCGACGGCTGCCGCCGCTTGGATACCCTGAACGAACGCGATTAGTGCATCGGGTTTGCCAAAACGAATAGCCTGAATCAGATCCGTGCGAGGCTCGTCCCAACGCGGTGAGGTTTCGAACCCAAGCTGCTCGAAAAGCGCTGCTGCCAGAACGCTTCCCTTCAATGCTTGTCCGACCAAATGAGGCGCCAGAAACAGCCCTTGATACATCGCTCTTAAAGTATCCAGCATCGCGCCAACCTCACCGCCGATGCCCGGCGCCGTCAGGCGATAAGCAGCCGCTTGCACTGCTTCTGCTGTGCCAGCAACATATCCGCCTGTCGCAGCCAGGCCGCCTCCTGGATTTTTAATGAGCGAGCCAGCGATGAGGTCCACTCCAACCTCTGTCGGCTCCTTCAGCTCGGTAAATTCGCCATAACAGTTATCAACGAATACCAACACATCTGGCTTGATCGTTTTGACCCGTTTTACCATTTCACCAATCTGCTCCACCGTAAAGGAAGGTCGCCAATCATAGCCCCGCGAACGTTGAATGCCGATGACCTTCGTGTCTGGGCCGATCAGAGACTCAGCAAGTGTCCAATCGATCTTGCCTTCTGCAGTCAGCGCTGCTTCCTTATAGCGGATGCCAAAGTCCTGCAGGGAGCCTGTCCCGTCACCAGGCTTGCCTATGACTTTGTGAAGCGTGTCATATGGCCTGCCTGTCAAGTACAGTAGCTCATCTCCCGGCCGTAAAAGCCCAAATAAGGCGCAGCTAATCGTATGGGTACCGGAAGCAAAATGAGGCCGTACAAGAGCCGCCTCAGCTCCGAATACTTGCGCATAGACCAGATCTAAAACTTCCCGGCCCCGATCGTTATAGCCATAACCTGTGGAGCCGTTGAAGTGAAAGTCGCTTACTTTATGATTTTGAAAAGCCCTGATTACCTTCCATTGGTTCTCCTCGGCAGTACGATCGAGCTCCTTGAATCGCGAATCCATTTTCTCCTCGGCATCGCGCGCGAGCTCCGTTAGCTTATCCATCATTCGTTACCCAAACTCCTTGCTGTCTAAGATGTTGGCTCACCCCGTGGCCAAAAGGGGCCTCGGCATCTTGTCAGCCGAAACCACCCGTCCGGGCGGCATAAAAAGGGCTTCAGGCAGCCAAGCGGCTGCCTGAAGCACCTACCTATAAGGGAATCGCAAGGATTCCTCTTCCGTTACTTGCTACAATCAGCCTTGCGGCAAACTATTGGGAATCGCGAGGATTCCTCTTCCGTTAACTTGCCACAATTAACCGTCCGGCTTGCCTTTGCCGTCCCATCGCATGTCTTCCGGCCGGATGCTCATGAGCTCCTGACGTCCTGGACTTACAGAAGAATACTGGCCCAGCAGGCGCACAGCCTGATGGCGAATGGCTTTCTCAATGAGATTGCGCACATATCGCGCATTGCTGAAGGAATACAGCGTTGCCGTCTTTTCTTGCATCAGATGTGTTCTGAGCTTGAATATCGTCTGCGGCATCAAGTTGTAATCTCGGTCTTTAGACATCAGCTCAGCGATCTGGATCAGTTGATCGACCGTATAATCCGGGAAGTCGATTTGAATCGGGAAACGTGAAGGCAAGCCCGGATTAGTCAGCATAAAATGCTCGATCTCCAGTGGATAACCGGCCAGAATAAGAACGAACTGGCTACGGTGATCCTCCATCGCCTTGACGAGCGTATCAATCGCTTCCTTGCCGAAGTCCTTCTCTCCGCCACGAGCAAGGCTGTATGCCTCGTCAACGAACAACACTCCGCCAAGCGCTTTTTTGACGAGATCACGAGTCTTTTGAGCCGTATGCCCGATATACTCTCCGACCAAATCAGCACGCTCTACCTCAATCAGATGACCTTTGGACAGTAAACCCATTTTTTGAAACAGCTTGGCGACGATACGAGCGATCGTCGTTTTACCGGTGCCGGGGTTGCCCTTGAAGATCATATGGTAAACCTGGGCGCCTCCGGAAAGCCCCGCCTCAGTTCGCATCTGGCTGATCAGCAGAAGTGCATAAATCTCATAAATAAGGGATTTGACCCCTTCCATGCCTACCATATGATCCATTTCCTTCTGAATCTCCAGGTAGGGATCAGATGCAGGCGGCGCAACCGACGCTTTAAGCGGAGCAACGGTAGGTTCGGCCGGCTCCACAAGCGCTGGAGCTGAGGCTCCCAGGCCATAAGTCTCGTGATGGCGCAGCACTACATTGATCTGGCGGGCGGGTCTGGAATCCTTGGCTCCCGAAGCGGCGTGTCCGTTCATCTGCGGCATCACTATCCCTTCTACAAATGTTCGCTCTACAAGTGTATTCGAGACGGATAGGCCATATTAACAGATTTAAACGGGCTTTACTCCAGTCAGCATGAGCAGCTTGTCCAACTGCCACTTGCCAAAGGCCAGTGTCTCCCGCATCTGATTGCTAGCCGCGTTTAGCACCTTGGACTTGACGGAGCTGACGACAGGATCCTCAAAACCGAGGAAGCGAGCCATGTCCAGCGCTCTAGGAGCATGGTATTCATGGGTGACGATGAGATAGGAGGTGACGCCTTCTTGTTCTCCAACCTGGCGGCTGAACACGAGGTTTTCGTACGTGCTCGTTGCGCGATTTTCCAGCAAAATGTTTTCCTGAGGTACTCCTTTGGATACGAGATAAACCCTCATGCCCTGAGCTTCCGTGAGCTTAGAGCCATTGTTGTCCAATCCTCCGGAAACGATCAGCTTGTCCACTCGACCGTTCTCATATAGCTTTAACGCAAGGTCCAGCCTTTCTTTGAGACCTGGGCTAGGCACATCATTCCACAGCGCTGCACCGAGTACAATAGCCGCTTGCCGCTGCGGTATCGGATTAGGTGGATCGTAATGGGTAATCTGCCAAAGCAGCCATCCCGCCACAAAGATGCCAAATGAAAATAAAAACAGGAAAACACGGAAAAGACGGCCTACCAGGCCGTCCCGCCTTGATTGTTTACGCTTGCTACCCGATGACCGAGAAGGCTTCCTTGTACTCTTGCTCGCCGCCGTCTTGCTACTCCCAGCTTGCGCTCTGCTTACCGCGGCCGCCTTTCTGCTCTCAGACTGTGCTCTGCCGCCCTGGCCAGCCATAGCGCTCTTGCCGCCCTTACGGACCGATGGAGTCGGACTCATGACTCGCTAACCTCACCGAGCCTCTCTGCCAGCGTTTTGCGATGGCGCAGGCTCAGCGTGAAGTAGCGAAAACGCCCGTTCTTGATTGATGCAAGCAGCCTGCCCGCCGTTTTGCGAGCCATTGCAGCTTCCTTGCGTGTTACATCTCCATCCCGAATCGCATCCTCCAGCTCATCCTCGTCCATGAGGAAAACCTCTCCAGATGGAAGCACGACAATGTCCAGGTACAAATCATCGAACCATGGGACTTGCTGGTCTGTCAGTCCTTGCGTTTTGCAGATGTCAATGTACCATTGTACAACCTTGCCCTTGTCGTCGAACATCGTTGTTACGACAAAATGCTCGCCCCGCGGAAAATGCTGCATCCAGAGATAACCACGATCCGCCAAACAAAGCCGGCGTCCGTTGTATTCTTTCCACAGCGGCTCGCGCAGCTCATGGATCCGGTAAAATGTGACCAGACCTCGGAAGTCCTCGCCGTCAAGCGTCAGGCAGGTGTAGCTTCTGCGCAGGATACGCCGCCAGTTGGCCCGATCTGAAAATTTTCGTTTCATATTGGAACGTACCCTTTCCCCTAAGATGCGGTGCGGCTGCTCTCTCCATACGAAAGAGGTTATTCTTTCCACCCGCGCCATCTTTCCTTTAGTTGACAGCTTAACACATCTTACTGACCATCTCCACCTAAAGTGCCAAATATGACCGGGCTGCCTCGTCCTTCGCTATGCACAGGTCAAAGAACGTAAGCGAAGGAGATGCGAGAACGATACCATTAGGGTATATCTACATGTTCCTACCTTATACACAGAAAACCCGTCTCCGACTTGCGGAGACGGGTTGCAGGAGTTTACTGCGTGTAAGAGTTGAACGACATGATCCACACCGAGCCGGCGATAATCGTAATGACCAGCAGGATGCCGAGAGAAAGAGCCATGAGGTTGTATCTCGGGCCTTTCTCATCGCGGATATGCATGAAGAACCACATCTGTACGAAGAGCTGGGCGACAGCCGTAATCAAGATTACAGCCAATGTGCCAGTACGTCCCATCAAATCGTTGAATACAACGACCATCGGAATGACGGTCAGGATCAGCGACAGAATAAATCCCATCGTATACGACTTGATTGAGCCATGAGCCTCTTCTTCATGATGTCCGTGGCCGTGGCCATGATCATGTGAGTGATTGTCCGCGGAATGCTGACTCATCTACATCACCCCCATCAAATAAACAACCGAGAGCAAGAAGATCCAGATGACATCAAGGAAATGCCAGTACAGGCCGAAATTCGTAACTTTGCGTTTGGTCACGGTCGTAATACCATGCTTGCGAAGCTGAATAATCAAGCCGAGACACCAGAAAATACCGAGCGTCACGTGAATACCGTGCGTTCCGACAAGTACGAAGAACGCGGACAGGAAGGCACTTGTGCCGATATTCGCACCTTCATGAATAAGAGTGAGGAATTCTTCGATCTCGATGAAAAGGAATGCTCCACCGAGAAGAATCGTCACGATCAGCCAGAAAATCAAACCCTTGAGGTTTTTGGCGTGCATCTGCAAAACAGCCAAGCCACTTGTGAAGCTGGACGTAAGCAAAATGAACGTCGAGATAACAAAACCTGGTATTTCAAAAAGCTCTTTGCCGGTAGGGCCGCCGTTCGTGTGGCCCACAAGGACCACGTAAGTTGCGAACAGCGTGCCGAAAAGAATTACGTCAGAGATCAGGAACAGCCAAAAACCAGCTGTTTTGAGCGATTCCTGCTCTTGCGTATGATGTTCGTGTACTTCAGGCGATACGATATGCTGTGCCATTAAGTCGTCGCCCCCCTGAGCTTCTGCTCTGTTTTCTTGATCTCATCCACCGGGATGTAGTAATCCACATCATAAGTGAACGAGCGGGCGTACAACGATCCGAACACACCGAGGAAGCCAACGATGACCATCCATACCCAATCGAATGTGAAACCGAATCCGATCAGGAACCAGAAGCTGGACATAATGAACGGAATGCCTGAATTTTTCGGCATATGAATTGGCTCCAGCTCCGGCTGTGGCCTTACGATGCCGTTCTTGCGGTCTTCCTTCTCGCGCCACCAGTCGTCCACATGTTGAACCTGTGGTACACGGGCAAAGTTATACTCCGGAGGCGGTGAAGGAATGGACCATTCAAGCGTACGTCCGTTCCAAATATCACCGGTTTTATCTCGCTCGCCCTTACGGACGCTGTAAGCAATTTGCCACACTTGGAAAATAAATCCAATACCCATCAGGAAAGCGCCGACTGTACTTGCAAAGTTCAGCACTTCCCAGCCCCGATCCCAGCCGTACGTATAAACGCGACGCGTCATGCCGTCGAGACCAAGGAAATATTGCGGGAAGAAGCAGAGATAGAAACCGATCTGCCAGAACCAGAATCCCCAACGGCCGCGCTTTTCGTCCAGCTTAAAGCCGAACAGCTTAGGCCACCAGTAGTAGATGCCGGCAAGATAGCCGAACACTACACCACCGATAAGAACTTGGTGGAAGTGAGCAATTAGGAAGTAACTGTTATGGTACTGGAAGTTCGCTGGTGCGACAGCAAGCATGACGCCCGTTGCACCGCCGATAAGGAAGCAAGGGATAAAGCCCATCGTCCATAACATTGGCAGGTCATACTTGATTCGCCCTCGATACATAGTGAAGAGCCAGTTAAATATTTTGACCCCGGTCGGTATAGATATGGCCATGGTTGTTATTGCAAAGAAGGCATTAACATCGGCGCTTGAGCCCATCGTGTAGAAGTGATGCACCCATGTAAAGAAGCTGAGTACGCTGATGACCATCATCGCGAATACCATGGAATTATATCCAAATACGGTTTTTCTCGAGAAGGTTGCCACGATCTCCGAGAAGATACCGAACGCCGGAAGGACGACGATATACACCTCAGGGTGACCCCACATCCAGATCAAGTTGACGTAAAGCATTGACATCCCGCCGCCGTCAAGCGTGAAGAAATGCGCGCCGAAGTAGCGATCGAGGAACAGCAGCGCAAGCGTAACGGTCAGAATCGGGAAAGCGAATAAAATCGTAATAGAAGCAGAAAGTACGGACCAGGAGAACAGCGGCATTTTCATGAGCTTCATGCCTGGAGCGCGCATTTTGAGAATCGTTACGATAAAGTTGATACCGGTCGCAAGCGAGCCGATACCGGAAATTTGGATACCCCAAATGTAGAAATCTTGCCCCCTGCCAGGACTGCCTGAAAGCTCCGACAGCGGCGGATAGCTGAGCCAGCCAGCATCCGGGGAACCCCCGATGACAAAGCTGATGTTAAGCAGCATCGCACCGAACAAGAACATCCAGAAGCTAAGTGCATTCAAAAACGGGAACGCGACGTCGCGCGCGCCAATTTGCAGCGGTACAACCATGTTGAACAGCGCGAACATCATCGGCATCGCCATGAAGAGAATCATGATCGTGCCATGCGTGGTGAAGATGGCGTTATAGTGATCCGCCTGAAGGAACTCAACATCCGGCAGCGCAAGCTGCATACGCATGAGGATCGCATCTACTCCACCGCGGAATAACATGAGCAGTGATGCGATCAGATACATAATGCCGATTTTTTTATGGTCAACCGTTGTCAGCCATTCACGCCATAACCACTTCCACTTCTTGAAGTAGGTAAGGACGAATACGATGGCAATACTGACGAGTGCGATGGAAACGTCTGCTCCGTAAATGAGCGGATCGCCGGTGACAAAAAAATCGGCGGCAAATTCTTTAATGGAATCCCACATATGGATTTGTTTCCTCCCCTAGCCGCCTATTGGTTCTGTTCCGGCTGCTTGGAGCCGGAAACTTCTTTTGTTTCAACCTCAGACTTAACGCCAGAGGTTTGTTGATCAGACTTAACCGGGTCGGACCCGCGGATGCTGATTCCGTGATGACCGCCGTTTTTAACGACGATGGAAGCAAACAAGGTCGGCTCATTTTGGCCAAATGTCTGAACAGGCACGGTCCCCTTCACGGCAAGCTTTTCATACGTTTCGCGAGTAAGCTTGGCTGGCTCATTCTGAGACTTAGCTACCCAAGCATCAAATTCATTCTGAGGCATGGATTTGACTTTAAAGTGCATCTTCGCGAACTCGCTGCCGGAGAAGTTGGCTCCCATACCTAGGTATTCGCCAGGGCCCTCAGCTTGCAGCCATAGCCGCATAGCCATTCCAGGCATCGTATACATCATTCCCCCAAGCTGCGGAACCCAGAAAGAGTTCATCGCTGTGTTGGAAGTAAGTACGAATTGAATCGGCGTATTTTCCGGGATATTCAGGTAGTTCACCGTAGCGATGTCCTGATCCGGATACTGGAACAGCCATTTCCAGTCCATCGAGGTAACCTCGATCGTTAGGGGCTCAACATTGGCCGTTGCTTTCGGCGGCTTGATGAGATCATACGTTGCCACTACCGTAAAGTAGCCAAGAACGCCGACAACAATAATCGGGATACCCCACCAGATTACTTCAAGCTTCGTGCTATGGGCCCAGTTAGGCTCATAAGGCGCCTTGTTATCTGGCTTGTCCCTATAACGCACGGAAATGTAAATCCAAATCCCGAGCACTGGCACGATAATAATCGCACACAAAATAATGGAGATCCAAATCATTTCTTTCTGGATATCCGCTATCGGCCCCTTGGGATCAAGGACCATTGGATTTCCACACCCGGCCAAAAACACGGCCATACCGACTCCAGCCAGGATGATCCCGAGCATCCGGAGCCGCTTGTGTGATGCTTTCATTGTTTCATCTCCTTTAGGCCATCTCCATACTTATTAACCACAATTCGGGCCCATTTAATACAGAGCGTATAAAACTGGGTCCTCTCTCAAGAAACAGCATACCAAAAAGGACGCCTGATCGCGTCCCTGTTAACGAATCCGTCTTATTTTTGTGCGATTTCCGTAAAATCTTGTTCATTGAATTGTCTTATCTTGCCCTTCACCGGTTATTTCTTCCGATAACGGGAACATCCATGCGGCAATCATGACGACAGGTGATGCGATCAGACATCCCATGCCGGTCATCAGCAGCATATTGCGATCGTTGAACGGCGTCAGGAACGCCAGACATAACATTGCACCTAAAATAGCTAAGCCAAAAGCGTACCAACGCAACATCGTCGACATCGAGATCCGCTTGTCCATGCGTGTCCTCCTCCTTATGCTTGCTACAGCATATGAAGGAGTTCACACAATGTTCACCGCTAAGGTGAAAATGGACTCACCAATTAACTTTCTTCGATGGTCACACTTTCCATTTTGACTTCAACTTTCGGCTTGCTTTGCTCACCGCTGGCGTTATTCACATCCACAGGAGTTGCAGCAATTTTGTCAACAACTTCCTTGCCGCTTTCAACTTCGCCAAAAATCGTGTAGTTAGGAATATCATCCAGGTTTTTCACGCTAGGGCCTGTCCCGATGAAAAACTGGCTGCCGCCTGTATTCGGTCCGGCGTTTGCCATAGCAACGATGTACTTGTCGTATTTATAGCCGTTATTAAGCTCATCCGGTATAGAGTATCCCGGACCTCCGCTGCCCGTTCCTGTCGGGTCCCCGGTTTGAATCACGAAATCCTGAACAATGCGGTGAAAAACAATTCCCTCGTAAAATCCTTGTTTGCTTAAAAACACGAAGCTATTGACCGTTTTCGGTGCTTCCTTGGGGAAAAGACGGATCGTAAACTCGCCCTCCGACGTTTTCACGACGGCCTTATAGGTTTTGTTCGTATCAATGGTCATATCCGGAGCCTTGTCCCAGCTCTTAGCGCCCCCCTGCGTTCCGTCGGAAGCGGAATTGGCAGGCTCATTGCTGGCGGCTGGAGTGGTGTTCTCCGGCTTGGCGCCACAGCCGCTCAATACGAGAGCGGCCCCAAGCACTAGAGAAGCGAGCGATGCAGTTGTTCGATTCATGATCGGTCATCTTCCTCTTCATGTTCTAATATTCGAGTGCAGGTAGTAATACCTGCACCCAGTAAGCGAGTTAAGGTCTGTTAAACCCTGCACCTTCCGCTGCCTCATCACCGTTATCCGGCCCTTCTCCCCCCGGCAGTCCACCAGAAGGTTGATCTGGAGGCGGCGTTGGTGTTGGCGTCGTTAATGGAGGTTGATTGGATGGCCAAGGGCCGTTTCCTCCTTCATCCGGTGGCAACGTCGGCAAAGGAGTTTCGTCTGGCGGCAGCGTCGGTGTAGGAGATGGTGTCGGTGACGACGATGGCAACGGTGTTGGCGACAGATCGACACCTGGAATTTCTACGGCAATTTTCGCCGAAGGCACACCTTCCTTATCCGTTGCACTGTTATATGCCGTAACGTAGTACTCATAACTCATGCCCGGTGCTACGCTAAGGTCCGTCGCCTCTCCAGTAGCTGCATCGAGTACTCGGGTGTACTCCGCTTCCATAGAAGCTTTGCGGTAGAGTCGATAGCTAATGCCCTCACCTGCAACTGGCGTCCAGCTCAAGGAAACAAGCATGCTATTTTCATCATAACTTCCCCTCAGATCCTTGACCTGGTCGGGAGCGTTCGTCTGCTCCGGCGGCGGCTCATTCGTCTGAGGAGCACGATCAAAGGAACCTCGCGCTACATCCTTCATCGCCTTCTCCATAACGGTTGAGAACAGGGACGCGGCAGTAGAGCTTCCCTTTTTGAGCAAATGCTGCTTATCCGTTTTATCATAGCCCATCCAAACCGCCGCAGTCCATTCCGGTGTATAACCGACGAACCAAACATCGCGATTAGCGCTTGACGATAAGCCAGGAATACCATGCTGAGTCGTACCAGTTTTGCCTGCCACTGGTCGGTCTATCGCAGCATTTCGGCCGGTGCCTCCAGGTTTGAGAACTTCTTGCAGCATTGCCGTCATCGCAGCAGCTGTCTCTTTTTTCATGAGCCGCTCCGACTTAGGCGATTTATATTCATAGATCGCTGAACCATCCGGTCCTTCAATGCGAACAATCGTATGGGCATCAACCGATTGCCCCTCGTTGGCGAAGGCGCTGTAGGCAGTTGCCATTTGCAGCGGCGAGACGCCTGTCGTCAATCCGCCTAACGCGATGCTCAGATTGCGGTCATTCTTTTTGTCCAGCGGCATACCAAGCTTCTCGGAGAAAGCGACGCCTTTGCCGACGCCGATCTCGTTAAGCAACCATACCGTGGATGCATTACGCGATTCCTTGATGGACTGCGTCATGGAGACCGGCCCGATGTATTTCACTCGATTGGAGTCGGTCGGACAGTAGCTTCCATAACATTTTTTGTCGTCTCGCAAAATGGAATTCATATCATAATCCCCGGTTTCCAATGCCGGTCCGTAAGCGGTGATCGGCTTGAAGGACGATCCTGGCTGACGCGGCACTGTAGCGCGATTCCAGCCCTTGCGGACATAGTCTCGACCGCCGATCATCGCCTTGATAGAGCCGTCCGCATGATCCATGATGACCATCGCACCTTGCGCTTTCTGGTCGTCTGGGGACTCCTCAAAATTTTTAGGATCATTGAAAGCATCCTCTACTACCTGCTGAGCGGTAGCATTCAGCGAGGTGTAGATTTTGAAACCTCCGAGACGGATTTGATCCTCGGTTTTTCCCGTTACTTTAACAGCCTCTTTAACGGCAAAGTCGACGTACGTCATAAATTTATTGCGGTTGCTGCCGGTGCTGTAACTTTCGAGAGGTTTGTATACGATGGCTTTGGCTTCATTCCTCTGTGCCTCCGTAATATACCCCTGATCTTGCATCAGCTTGAGCACAACCGAACGACGTTGCAAGGAATCCTCCGGCTCGTCTTTCGGATTGTAATAGCTAGGAGCTTTCGGAATCGCGGCAAGTGAAGCCATCTGCCATAACTTCAGGTCCTCCAGGCTGCTGTTAAAATAATACTTGGCGGCGAGCTTCACTCCATAAACGCCATTACCGAAATAGATCCGATTCAAATACATCGTCAAAATTTCGTCTTTACTCAACTGATTCTCAAGCGCGACAGCGATTGAAGCCTCCGTAGCTTTACGGAAGAAGGTTTTGTCCTGGTTGAGGAACAAATTCCGCGCCAGCTGCTGTGTAATCGTGCTGGCACCTTCAACGGCGCTGCGTGCAATAATATCCTTAACGATTGCCCGGCTAATACCGATTACGTCAATGCCGGAGTGATTCTCGAATCGCTGATCCTCAGTTGCAATGAATGCATCACGCAGCATTTGAGGCAATTCGTTGAATTGTGCATCCTGAGAATTAACGCTGGCCAGACTCGCCACTTTGTTGTTGCTGGAATCATAAATGACGGATGAATCACCGCGCAGCAAAACATCACGGTTGGCCGCCAAAATTCTCTCACCATTCAGAATGACGAGCAAATATCCGACGATCGCACAAATGACCGCGAGTGCGCCGGTAAAAAACAAACCGTAGAACCATTTCCGCTTGCGGCTGACCTTCGAGCGTTTACGCCCTTTAGTTGTAGTGCCAGCCCCTTTGCGGCTCTCCCCTTTTTTTCTCTGTTCAGTCATATTGGTTGTACTCCTTCCGGTAGTTCTCTCCCGTAACAGTTATACCCCGGAAACAGAAGAACAACCCCATCGTAAGAGAGGGTTGTTCTCCTGACCGATATTCAAATAACGAAAAGACTAAAGGAAAGGTTTCATTGGGGGAAACTTCAGGCTTGAGCGCCTGGTGTTTCCTGCTGCATAAGCGAGACATTGCGCTGCGGTGTAAACGTTGAAATTGCGTGTTTGTACACCATTTGTTGGCGGCCGTCTGAATCAATGACGATGGTAAAATTATCAAAAGCGCGGATAACGCCCCGGATCTGGAAGCCATTCGTCAGGTAGACCGTAACCGGAATGCTGTCCTTGCGCAGCTGGTTCAGGAACGTATCTTGAATATTGATCGATTTGTTCATTGAGAGTTACCCCCGTCAAAAGAAGATTGGTTAGTGGTATATTCAAGACTGACGTTGAACTTTCCTGCTAGTATAGCATGAATGATATCCAAATTGTTGTGAAAATTTTCCCCTGCATCAATCCATTGGATGTCCTTCATATGGCGGAACCAGCTGAGCTGTCGCTTGGCGAAGCGCCTTGTATCGCGTTTCAGCAGTACAATCGCCTCTTCCAGCGAAGTTTGACCCTGCAGATAGGGGACAATTTCTTTGTAACCAAGACCCTGCATCGCCACAGCATGCTCTGGCACGCCGCGTTCCAGCAGACCGGCAACCTCGTTTACCAACCCCTCTTCCATCATCAGGTCGATCCTCCGCTCGATGCGACGATACAACTCGGAGCGATCCATTGTCAGTCCTAACAGACAGAGTTCGTAAGGAGACTCTTTTTTCTGTCCGGCAAGCTGCTGGCTCATTTTCATTCCAGTCAAATGCAAGATTTCCAACGCCCGGATGACACGGCGCACATCGTTAGCGTGGAGTCTTGCGGCGCTTTCAGGATCGCGCTCCGCAAGCAGCGCATGCACTGCTTCCAGCCCCTGGACGTCTGCCATCTGTTGCAACTCTACGCGATATGACTCGTCCGAGGAAGCTTTTGAGAATTCGTATCCGTAGCAGACCGACTCAATATATAACCCTGTGCCGCCAACGATAAAAGGCAGCTTGCCGCGCGCGGCAATCTCCGGGATTAGCCGAGAACAAGCCTCTTGAAAATCAGCGGCCGAATACGGGTCCTCCGGGTCGCGGATGTCGATCAGATGATGCGTAATGCCCATCTGTTCCTCTGAGCGAATTTTGGCAGTGCCAATATCCATTCCCCGGTACACCTGCATCGAATCTCCGGAAATGATCTCCGCATTCCAGGCGCGGGCCAGCTCCAGACTTAGCTGCGTTTTACCGACCGCCGTCGGGCCGAGCAGCACGAGCAGCCGCTGTTTGCGTTCAGTCAACTTGTATCACTCCATATCCGACAGCCGACGTTTTTTTGACTGGACAGCGAACGAAGCCGAGCCGGTCGAATTCAGGACTGTTATTCGTTTCTTTAATAATGACGGTTCGCCGAGCCACACGTACCGCTTCCCGGACGATGCCCGGATCGAGCGGATCGGGATTAGCGAGGCCGCGCAGCGGGCCGATCGAGCTAGATTCATGGACAGGATCACGAAACATCGGATCAAAATAAACGATGTCATAGCTTTTATCCGGGAGACCCTTCAAAAAGTCCGCATGATCGGCCAAAATAGGAGTAATGCGGCGTAGCGCCGCATTGGCATCCTCAAGCTCCGACTCGTATTGCTGCAGCCCCTCGCGAACAATTGCATGCAGGACAGGTTCGCTTTCGAGGGCGGTCACGCCTCCCTCCGGCCCGGTTGCGTAGGAGAACACGAAGGAATCACCCGCCAAACCAGCCGTGCAATCCAGCACTTGGTCCCCCGGCTGACAGCCGGACAGGCTGACGAGAGGATCGGCCTCGCCTTTGCGCAGCCGTTTGACCCGCACATAGGCCATACTTGGATGAAAATAAAAGGGTGGCTCCTGGGGGCCGCCATAATAGCGCAGCTGTGTGCTCGTCACTACGAGCAGTTCGCGGTCTCCGGCTTGCTCGGCCAGCTGGCCGAGTGTACGCCTACGCCGGGGCATCAGCCGCGCATTCAGCTCTTTGGCGAGCTGCGCGGCCATCTCCAGCATAAGCTCTGACGGATGATCCGTCGTTGTTACTATCATGACATCACCCGTTTGAACATTTTTTCTAACTGATACACCGAAATATGCACAAGAATCGGCCGCCCATGCGGGCAAGTATAGGGCTGCTGGCAGGCCGCTAATCGCGACAGCAGCGCTTCGCCTTCTTCCCGGCTCAGCCGGTCATTGGCTTTGATGGAAGCTTTGCAGGAGCACATGATAGCCGCTTCCTCGCGCAGCTTGGCGATATCGATCGAGCGTTTCTCGCGCAGCACCCACTCTACCATCTCTTCGACAAGCTGCTGCTCCTCCCCCTTGGGAAACCAATGGGGATGGGAGCGAACGAGGAAGGACTGCGAGCCGAACGGCTCCAGTTCCACCCCGGCTTCTGCTAATAGCGGAAGCCTATCAGCCAGTTGCATAGCATCGACGCTGGTATACTCCAGCGTGAACGGCACGAGCAATGGCTGGCTCTCCCGGCTAATCTCACCGAACTTGCGATAATAATATTCGTAATTGATCCGCTCATGCGCAGCATGCTGATCGATCAGGTACATCCCTTCTTCGTTCTGACCGATCAGATACGTGCCGTGGAGCTGGCCTACCCAGCTTAACTCCGGGAAACCGGAATCGGTGGCGTTAGCGGTGCTAGGATCAGAAGCGCTAGCGGGATTTGCGACACGAGTGGAGCCAACATCAGGAGCGCTAGCGGGATCTGCGACACCAGTGGAGCCAGCATCAGGAGCGCTAGCGGAACCTGAGTAGAATGCTGGGTCCGTCGAGTGAGCAGGGTCAGCGGCGAAGCCAGGATGAGCAGCATGAGCTGGATCTGCGTAAGAATTAACCGCTGCCGGGATTTCAGCAGGAGCCGCTGATAGGTAATCTCGCGGCGGCTCCTGCTGCGTAGTCGGCGGGAAGGCGAAGCCTTCCTCGGATGCGCCGGAGCCTGCCGGCGCCGGCGCATAAGGCGTGGCCGAGCGCTCGCGCAGGCTCGCTGCGCCGAAGGCGCCAGCAGCGGGCGCATAGAGCCGCTGCGCCGCATCTGGCGGCACCGGCGGCGCGCCTTGCGCCGCCGGCCGCCAAGGCCCGGCTGCGATGCTGCCGGGCGGCGGGCCCTTGCGGCCCGAGCCGGCGTAGCCGCGCGGGCCGCCGCCCTGCTGCGGCGGGGCAAAGCCCGCCGCAGCGCTCGCGGCCGCGGCTTCGCCAGCGGCCGCGCCGCCGGGAGGCGCCGCAGGCGGCTCTCCGCCCGCAGGGGCGGAGCCGCCGGGCAAGCCCAAACCATCACCACCGGCGCCGAACCCCGGCTCCGGCTGGTGAAAGCGCAGCTGCTCCTGCCGGTACACCGGGCCGGAGCGGGTCCCGCGGCCGGAATCCGGCCCCGGAATATGTCGGCGTCCGCCCAGAGCGGCGCGCGCCGTTTCCTCAATGAAAGCTTTCAGCTCGGCTTCCTTGCTGAAGCGCACTTCCATTTTCGACGGATGCACGTTCACGTCGACGAGACCGGGATGCATGCCGATCTCAAGCACCGCTACGGGAAACCGGTTGATCGGCAGCAAAGTATGAAAAGCTGTCAGCAGCGATTGCTGTACAGCAAAGCTGCGGATGTAACGCCCGTTAACTACCGTTGTAATCGCGGTACGACTCGCCCTCGTCAGCTCTGGCTTGGAAATATAACCGTTCAGCTCGTAATCGGCATGCTCGCCGCGCAGCGGCAGCATCGCCTTGGCCGTTCCCGTGCCATAAACAGCGGCAATAACCTGCAGTCGATCACCCGAACCGGAAGTCCGCAGCAGACTGCCGCCATTATGCGTCAGCGAGAAGGCAATGCCAGGATGAGCAAGCGCAATCCGATAAATGTAGTCGGAGATATGGCCAAGCTCGGTCTGAATGCTTTTCATATATTTGAGGCGTGCAGGCGTATTGAAAAATAAATCCCGCACCGTCATATCCGTGCCTTGACCGGCTCCGGCATGTTCATCCGTAGTCAGCTTGCCGCCTTCCATGACGATGCGCCTTCCCAGCCCGCTGTCGCTGCTGGCAGACACACAGTCTACTCTAGCAACAGCGGCAATACTCGGCAAAGCCTCGCCCCGGAAACCGAGACTAGCAATGCGAAAAAGATCCCTGTCCGTCAGCAGCTTGCTCGTTGCATGCCGCTGGAACGCGGTCTCCATATCCTCAACTTCTATGCCGCTTCCGTTGTCCTGGACGCGGATCAGGCTGAGGCCGCCCTCTTCTATTGTAATATCGATGGAGGTAGCCCCAGCATCCACCGCGTTCTCAACCAGCTCCTTTACAACGGAAGCCGGTCTCTCCACGACTTCGCCGGCAGCAATTTGGTTCGCCAAATGCTCGTCCAGTACCTTGATTTTGCCCATTGGCTCACTCCTCCCTCGCCCATATTAAACGCTTAGCTTGCCCTTCATATCACTCAGCCACTGGATGGCTTGAAGCGGCGTCATATTGAGCAGATCCAGCTTGCGCAGCTTGTCCGCCAGCTCATCCGCCGTCTCGGCGGCTTTGCCGGAGCGCCGCTTGCCTGAACCCGTCATATCTGCCGACTCTTCCCCGAAAATCGACAGCTGCACTGGAGATTTTGCCGTTTCATTACCGGTTGTAGACTCCATGCCAGCGTTAACGGCTGCATTTGCACTTCCTCCTGGACCTGCACCTACATTACTCACTGCTTCTACAGCATAGGCTGCGGCAGTCTCCCTAATCATCTCTGAATTGGCGCGAGTCGAGCGTCCAGCCCCTTCATCGTACTGGTTCTCCAGCGTCTCCAGCAGCTTATAGGCGCGACCGATGATGCTGTCAGGCAAGCCCGCAAGCCTCGCACAATAAATGCCGTAACTCGTGCTGGCCGCACCTGGCACAAGTTTGCGCAGGAAGGTTACATCGCCGCCGCTCTCTTTGACCGCCATACAGGCGTTGTTCAGATACTTCAGAGACTCTTCCAGATGGGATAACTCGTGAAAATGTGTCGACACAAGCGCTTTACAGCCGGTCACATCATGCAAAAACTCAATTACTGCCTGAGCGATGGACATGCCCTCTGCCGTTGAAGTACCGCGTCCCAGCTCGTCAATAATGACGAGGCTGCGAACCGTAGCTTTGTCGGTCATCTGCTGAATATCCCGCATTTCGACCATGAATGTGCTCTGTCCGCCAGCTAGATCATCCGCCGCGCCGATGCGCGTAAATATCCGATCGACGAGCGGCAGACGCGCTGAGCGCGCCGGTACGAAACAGCCGATCTGAGCCATGATGCAGATGAGAGCCGTCTGGCGCATATAAGTGCTTTTACCCGCCATATTAGGACCAGTAATGAGCAGCATCCTCGCTTCATCCCGGCCGAGCTGAGTGCCGTTGGCCATAAAAGAGGTCCCTTCCAGCACCGCCTCAACGACCGGATGCCGTCCGCCGTCGATGTCCAGATCGTAACCGTCCGTCACCTCGGGACGGACATAACGGCGCTCCGCGCTGACCGCTGCAAGTGACTGCAGCACGTCCGCCTGCGCGATAATATCCGCCAGCCGTTGCAGGCGATGAAGCTGACCGGCAATCCCGTCGCGAAGCTGGATGAACAGACTGTACTCCAGATCCGTCATTTTCTCCTCGGCTTCCAGAATAAGACGTTCTTTCTCCTTGAGCTCCGGCGTCACATAACGTTCCGCATTGGCAAGCGTCTGCTTGCGCTCGTACCGGCCCTCAGGAAGCGAAGCGATATTCGCCTTCGACACCTCCAGGAAATATCCGAACACTTTGTTATAGCCGATTTTCAGCGTACGGATGCCAGTCGCTTCGCGCTCACGCCGCTCCAGATCGGCGAGCCATTTTTTACCGCTGGTGCTCGCCTCGCGCAGCTGATCCAAATAACTGTCATAACCGGAGCGGATCAGTCCGCCTTCCCGCACGGATACCGGCGGCTCGTCAACCAGCACCGTATCGATCATCTCACGCAAATCTCCGCAGCCGTCCACCCCATGTGTCAGACGCCGCAGTGTTGCGGAGCCAGAATCCGCGAGCAGTTGAAGCAGCGCTGGCACCCGATCAAGCGACGCTTTGAGTGCAGCCAGATCGCGCCCGCCTGCCGTGCCGTAAGCGACGCGCCCAACAAGCCGCTCAAGGTCATAAATACCATCCAGTTCGCCGCGCACATCCTCACGCAGGATCAGATTGCCATACAGTGCGGCAACGGCTTCAAGCCGTTCTTCCACGGCTGCTGCGGACAGCAGCGGCTTGTCGATCCAGCGGCGCAGTAAACGCCCGCCCATCGATGTTTTGGTCCGGTCGAGCAACCACAGCAGGGAACCTTTGCGACTGCGTCCATGAACCGTCTCCGTCAGCTCCAGGTTGCGCCGCGTGAACGGGTCCAGAATCAGATACTGACTCGGCTCATAACTCTGCACTGCGCGCAGATGACCGAGCGATCGCTTCTGCGTCTCCGACAAATAACCCGCCAAGAGCGACACAGCTCGTACGCGCACCGCCGGCAGTCCATCGAGCGATTGGCCTGGCAGCAGCTGTAACAATGCCTCCGCCTCCATCGGCTGGCGCTCCGTGTAAAGCACTGGCCGACTTGTCAGGGAAGGCCGCGAACGCAGCTGTTCCAGCACCCCTGCATCCCCGACGATTTCCGCCGGAAAATACACATTGATCTCGTCCTGCAGCAGCTCAGCGCTTCCAGCAAAAGAGGTTGCGTAAAGTTCTCCTGTCGACAGATCGCAGGCGGCAAGCGCTAACTGCCCCCCTTCTGCTGCCACGGAGACAATATAATTGTTGGACTTGTCTGTGAGAGATTTGCTCTCCATGACCGTACCCGGCGTTACGACCCGAACGATTTCACGGCGCACGACGCCTTTAGCAACGGCAGGATCCTCGACCTGCTCGCAAATAGCAACTTTGTAGCCTTTATCGACGAGCCGGGCTATGTATCCTTCAGCGGAATGATAGGGTACCCCGCACATCGGAATTTTCTCTTCACCGCCTCCGGCACGGCCGGTCAGCGTAATTTCCAGCTCTTTGGATGCCAATATGGCGTCGTCGAAAAATAATTCATAGAAGTCTCCCAGGCGGAAAAATAGAAAAGCGTCCCGGGCTTCTTCTTTTATAGTCAAATATTGCTGCATCATCGGCGTCAACGCTGCCACCTTGTACCTCCTGCGCAGATATGGACTTTGGCGCTTCGCCAAGCCTCCTGCATTCTATGAAAACCAACCTTCATTATAGCAGTATAACGAAATCCGTACAAAGGAGATGTACGCCAAAAAGCCGTCCTCCGGGAGAGGAGAGCGGCGTGCAGTAAATATAATTGTTAAGGTTTATTTTTAAGGACAATAATTATTCATGTAGTTAATTCAAATATCGCCTAACTACCTAATTTAGATTATTCTAACTCGTTCAAAATCAGCTAACTCCAGTTCCTCATCTAACTCATCTTCCGACCGTATCCATCAACAGCTTCCTGCTCTCCTACTTCAGTCACGCTCAAAAATAGAGCTATCCCCTGCCAATGCCCGCTGGTGCGAGCTTGAATGCTGGATAGAAAAGCCGCCGAAACGCTGCGACTGGCTTGATTCAGAGAGCGGAAGGCCCCAGCGGATTCGAATGTCGAGGCTCTCATCCCAGGCTGCCCCCGACTCCACCGCATTCAGCAAAGGATCAAGCAAATGCCGCCGCTGCTCATAAGAAGGGGCTCTACGTAGCCCTGCTCGCAACCGCGGCAGGCAGAGTATGAGCGTCTCTCGATCTCCTTCATAGTAAGCTCGGGCAAACGAGTCCTCCAAGCTAGGCAAATCATCGAGCCAAGCCGAGTCCTCCGCTGCCAGCAACGCGACGCCAAGCGCGTAGCGGGCTACGGCCGGTGAAATGAGCCAGCTGGGCAGCGTGCGGTATTCAAAACCACCGTGAGGTTGTCGGCGGCAGTCGCCGAATGTGCCGTAACGAGGGCGCCTGCCCCTGCCGGCAGCATCTTCGGCCAGCGCCAGCGGAATCGCCGCATAGCTGTCCAGCGCGCGCAGTAGCCGCGTCGTCAGCGGCACGCCGCTGAGATGCACATGGCCGCCGAGCGCGATACCCGGCACCGGCATCGCGCCTGCAGCCAGCCGCATGCCCGGCTCGCGAGCTCCGCGCCGCGCGGCCAGCGCCAGCAGCCGGCGAATACGGCTCAGCAGCTCCTCAGCGCTCGTCGCCGGCTCCGGCCTTAGCTCTCCGACCGGCTGGCGCAAGCTTTGGCCAGCGATCAACATGTCGCTGCCCACCGCGCTGTGCAGCCCGCCAAGCTGCGATGCCGAAAAGATTCTCCCGTTCTGACGGAGGATCAGAAACTCAGGGTCGGCTCCGATCCGTACAGGAGGAACACTACTGCTGCGTTCAGCAAGATGAGTAGCCTCCTGCTCCAGCAGTAGCGCAAGGCGCTTCATCGCCGGTACCCACAGCGCGGCGCTTACAATTGGTAGCCGCTTCGCCTCAGGCGGGAGCCCTCCAGCCCCCACGGGTCGAAAACTCTTGCAGCCGGGAAGCCTAAGCCCCTCGACATATAACTTCCCGCTGTCGCCGATGCGGATGAGCAGCTCGGCTGCATCAAGAAGCAGCTCATATGCTGCTCTTTTGGCTAAACGGGAAGCGCGTTTCGTATCTGGATCCTGAGGCTCCGCAGGCGGAGTCTGCCACGCTTCCCCAGCGGAGTCCGCACCAGGCCAAGGCCGGACAATAGTATTGTTGCCCGTCCCAAAACTGCCCGATTGCCAGGTTGACGCTCGGAGTCTCTCAATAAACACCGTTTCCAAATGAAACACAACAACCCGCATAAGTCTGCCATGTTCGCCAGCGGCCCCCGCACGAATTCCAGCCAGCTCAAGCCTGCGTGCAACAGCATCGCTGCTTAGTGAAGCAACAGTCGCCGCGCCAGCGTTCAGCACCCATGGACTGCCTTGCTCCACCTCTTCGTCTAAAGCGACATTTCGCTCTTGTCCGCTGTTCTCTCCTGTTTGCCTGCAACTATCGCCAGCCTCCCGGCCATTATCATCAGACTTCCTGCTGCCGGGCCAAGCCGCGCTGCCCCAGATCAGCATTGCATCAGAGCGAGAAAGCACCGCCGCTCCCTGCTGCCAAATAGCCCATTCTGCCGGAGGAGCCGCCTCCGGCAACTCACTCAAGCCGCCGCACCACAGCCATAGCTTGCCTGCCATGACGCACCGCCTCCCGTTAGCTCGGCCTCCAGCAGCCGGCGCTATTTCCTCCTTAATGTCCTGGCAGCGGATATAAACAAAACAAATTTACTTCTGCCAGATGAAAAAAAGAGGGCTTTCGCCCTCAAATAGTACCGCTCTCCTGCATACCCTGCAGTATGAACTTGAAAGCCACACTTACAGCTCGTCGTCCAGCAGATCGCCGTCCAAATCGTCGAAACCGCTGTCCCCGTCGTCATAGTCAAAGCTATCCTTGGTTTCAATGTCGTCGCAGCCACCTGGAATGACTGCCACACACACCTTCGTTTCCGCGATCATCTCGACGGAAAACTCGCGCTCGACCCTTACGACAACAGAAGCTCCGCTCGACGAAATATTCGCCTCGATGCAGTTCGGCTCCTGTGTCGCTTCAGCCGCCACTTCTTCTGTGGAAGCCCGGTGCTTCGGGTCCACATAGGAAAGCGGGATGTTTTCGACATAAGATACCGTTTCCTTGGCTACGTCAGTTTGCGAGTTTCTGTTGTAGGAATACCAAATGTTGATGTCGTAAGTTCCGACGACCTCAATGCCGTCCCCCGACCGTACCGCTTCATACTGGTTGTTGATAACCCATGCTCCCAGTATGCTGGTGGGGCGGTGAGGGGGCGTGACGGTATGCGATACCGTCGAGAACTTGCGACCTTTACCGCAGACAGCTTTTGTGATGATCTCTCTAGTCTGAAGCTGTTTATCTGCAATCGTCATTTCCTTTAACCTCCTCCATACCATCATTCCTTACAAGTGTATGCAGGACATAGGCCAATGTTGATAAAATGAACCTAGTCAATGCAATATATTCCGTTCCCGCCCCTGATTATGAGTGTATGGGGCGCTTTTTTTACATATGTTCGTGTAGGAGCATTTATGATTGGCGAACAAAATACGGTCCGTTTTTACTGACTAAGCAGGCTTGCAGAAAAAGAGTCGAGTAATTTGCGAGCCATACCCGCATACGGAACCTTAACTCAATCATAAGCAGATCAAGCTGGATGATTTGTGTTTCTTCATTAAGTACGGAGAATTTTTAGCGCCCGAATACCTCCTCGTTGATCTGGACGTATCCCTCCTGCTCTGGTATGCACAGCGCCGACTCCTGGGTCAATTATAGTACGAACGTATATTTTAGTAAGTTAGCCCGTACCATTCTGTTAATTCCTCATACTATGTTGATAGAACTCTAATAGGAGGAATATTAATGAATTTTAAAAGGGCAGAAATCAATACTATTAAAGGTAAAGAGTCAAAAGAGTCAAGCTTCGGAATAATTTTAATTTTGTTTATTCTGCTCGTAATTGTGACAACATTCGTTTACAGTTCCACTCAAGGGGATAACCTGCCGGGTGATGATCTAACAACGATACAAGCCACCAGAAGATTCGATATTTACAACCGCACTTTAAATTTTTCATTGGTATCAACTTCCTTGGAAGGACAATTTGATTACCCTTTTCCACCAACACATATTATTGTCCCCAACCAGAGTTACAACTTTGAGGTTAGAACCTTTACTTTTACTAGAAGCAGCGCCTATGTAACCTATAACGTCATATCAGGCATCGAAACAGTGGGAAATATTCGAATTAATATGAGAGTACAGGGCGGAGCTTCTCCACCAATTCAAACAACCATTATTAATTTTATCAACGGCCCTATTCGATATGAAAACGGGGGGAATTACGTCAATATTTTCGATTCTTGATCAATTGCATGGACATACGCGCCGGCCAATCCATTTTCTTGTCATCCGCCAGTCTCCCTATGCGAAAAACGCCCTGCATTGTTCGATGATCCGGCCAAGTGCAGACTCCTTAGATAATTACCAACGTAATATTTAGCTCTTCGCCCGTACCATTCTGTTAATTCCTCATACTATGTTGATAGAACTCTAATAGGAGGAATATTAATGAATTTTAAAAGGGCAGAAATCAATACTATTAAAGGTAAAGAGTCAAAAGAGTCAAGCTTCGGAATAATTTTAATTTTGTTTATTCTGCTCGTAATTGTGACAACATTCGTTTACAGTTCCACTCAAGGGGATAAACTGCCGGGTGATGATCTAACAACGATACAAGCCACCAGAAGATTCGATATTTACAACCGCACTTTAAATTTTTCATTGGTATCAACTTCCTTGGAAGGACAATTTGATTCCCCTTTTCCACCAACACATATTATTCTCCCCAACCAGAGTTACAACTTTGAGGTTAGAACCTTTACTTTTACTAGAAGCAGCGCCTCTGTAACCTATAACGTCATATCAGGCATCGAAACAGTGGGAAATATTCGAATTAATATGAGAGTACAGGGCGGAGCTTCTCCACCAATTCAAACAACCATTATTAATTTTATCAACGGCCCTATTCGATATGAAAACGGGGGGAATTACGTCAATATTTTCGATTCTTGATCAATTGCATGGACATACGCGCCGGCCAATCCATTTTCTTGTCATCCGCCAGTCTCCCTATGCGAAAAACGCCCTGCATTGCCCGATGATCCGGCCAAGTGCAGACGCCTTAGATAATTACCAACGTAATATTTAGCTCTTCGCCCGTACCATTCTGTTAATTACTCATACTATGTTGATAGAACAATAATAGGAGGCAACTGGAATGAAGTTTGAAAGAGCAGAAATAAGCACGATTAAGGGTAACGGGTCGAGCTTAGGATTGATTTTAGTATTGTTTATTTTATTGGTTATTGTTACAAATCTTTTTCAAAGCCCTATTAATGGAGACTCCGGAGTGAATCTGGAAGATGACAATTTAACTATTCTAGCAACCAAAGGGTTCAATGTTTATAACAAAAGTACACTGCAACCATACCTTTTACGAGCAGCCAGCTTCAGTGGAAACTTCGCGTCGACTCCCGACCCACTGCATATAATTCGGCCCGGAGAAAGTTACCACTTCGAAGTGGATAGATATTATTTCTATGTTTCCGAGGCCTATGTCACTTATGATTTGTTAAATATGAATGGAACCCGTTTTGGAGATGCTCGATTAAGAATGAGGGTAGACACGCATGTTGCATCAACCACAGTCTTGTCTTTAAACACTACAATTTATTTTCCCGTGGGCATTGAAAACGGCGGAACCTATTTTAATTTTATTAATAGATAAATCGATTTCCAATTATTTCAGCCTCTTCTGCTCCCGTTTTAATTTCATACGTAGTTATGATGCCACAGAAAGGAAAGTAAGTTATGGATTTTATAAAATCTCAGACCAGTAACAGTAAAATCTCTAGTTTTGGAATGATATTAATTTTGTTTATTTTACTCGTAATTGTTACATCGTTCGTTTATAGCTCCACTCAAGAGGATAGCCTTCCGGATGACGGGTTAACAACGTTAGAACTCTCTAGAGGATTCAATATTTACAACCGCACTTCCAACTTTTCATTAGTGACAACTTCTTTGGAAGGAGAATTTGCGCGCCCCTTCCCTCCATCACATGTTATTCCCCCCTACCAGGAATTTCACTTTGAGGTTAAAGCCTATAATTCAAGCGCCTATGTCACTTACAACGTCATCTCAGGTAGCGAAGTAGTAGGAAATATTCGAATTAATATGCGGACAACTAGCCCAGCTCCAGTACCATCAAAAACTATTATTGATTTTATAAACGGCCCTATTAGATACGATAACGGGGGGACTTACGTTAATATTCGAAATGCATGATCCATTGCATGGACACCGGGTGGCAATTACAGCGCAGAAAGGAATAATGAAGAGATGCGATCTACAGGTTTCGGAATGGTTTTAATTTTGTTTATTTTGCTCGTAATTGCGACAACGTTCATTTACATCCCTACTCGAGGGGATAACCTGCCAACTGATGATTTAATAACGATACAGGCCACCCAAGGATTTAATATTTATAACCGAACGACAGATTTTGCACTAGTGACAGCTTTATTGGAAGGAGAATTTGCGAGCCCCTTTCCTCCCTCGCATACTATTCTGCCCTTCAGGAGTTATCACTTTGAGGTTAAAGTCACCTCTCCATTTTCATCTAACAGCGCCTATGTTACCTACAACGTCGTATCAGGAGCCGAAATTGTGGGAAATATTCGAATCAATATGCGCGCACGGGGCGCAGCTCCACCAAAACCACTAACCATTGTTGATTTTATAAACGGTCCCATTGAATATGATAATGGGAACACTTACGTTACTATTCGAGATGAATAATCAATTGCATGGACACTAGACTGCGATTACATCGCAGAAAGGAAAATGAAAAGATGCGATCTACCGGTTTCGGAATAATTTTAATTTTGTTTATTTTACTCGTAATTGCAACAACGTTTGTTTACAGCCCCTCGCAAAGATATAACCAGCCAGATAATGGTTTAACAGCGATACAAGGTTCCATAGGATTCAATATTTACAATCACACTTCCAGCTTTACATTAGAGTCAACCTCCTTGGAAGGAGATTTTGAATCTCCCTTCCCTCCATCACATTTTATTCTACCCTACAGGAGCTACCACTTTGAGCTTCAAAGAACTCCTTTCATTGAGCACAGTGCCTATGTCACTTACAACGTCTTATTAATGACAGAAACAGTGGGGAGTATACGAATCAGAATGTCGGAATACGGGCCACTTCAAGCTCGTCCGGCAACCGAAGTTCAATCGATAAACGGCCCTATTAGATACGATAACGGGGGGACTTACGTTAATATTCGAAATGCATGATCCATTGCATGGACACCGGGTGGCAATTACACCGCAGAAAGGAATAATAGAAAGATGCGATCTACCGGTTTCGGAATGATTTTAATTTTGTTTATTTTGCTCGTAATTGCGACAACGGTCGTTTACAGCCCTACTCAAGGGAATAACCAGCCGGATGATGATTTAATAACGATACAGGGCTCCCAAGGATTCAATATCTACAACCGAACTTCCTACTTCACATTAGAGACTGCTTCCTTGGATGGAGAATTTGAGCCCCCCTTCCCTGCATCGCATATTATTCTACCCTACAGGAGTTACCACTTTGAAGTTTTAGCAAAAGCATACGCCACCTATAGAGCCTATGTTACTTATAATGTCTTATCGGACAGGGATGTAGTGGGGCGTATCAGTATATTACTGAGGGTATTTTCAACCTCGATTCCAGAGCCAACAACCGAGATTTTATTTATTAATGGCCCAATTTCCTATAATAAAACAAACACATCTGTCTCTGTTCTCAATTTATAATTAGCGTCTGGAGACCAGGCAACGATTAATTCGGGTAAAATACGATCACACTCCTTCTCCCAGCCTGCGTTTTTTGAGCCTGCTTGCCGTATCGAGAAACCGATCCATCTCCACCGTCAGCTGCAGCAGCGCCGCGCGCACCTCGAACTCCTCGCGGGTATGGGGCAGCTCCATCGTCCGAAAGCTGGCGCGAAGCCCGTTTAACGCTGCACGCGGACGGTCCTCGTAATAATCAGATCGAATATCTCCCTCCATCGTATCGAACAGCTCAGCCAACAGGTTGCCCTGCGGCAGGCGCTCGTGATCGTACACATAAGATAGGAACTCCATCATCGTCCCGATAATTTCCAGCTGCCTTTTGCGCATGCCAAAATAGCTCGTCCAATAAAAATCCGGTTGCCACGGCCGATTATGCTGTTCCCGCATTGCTCTTTCAAGCCCTTCACTCACCGCTTTGTCTGCCTCCAACAGCTCGCTGCCGCTCCACAGGTTATCCGGGTCACGCAGCACTGCGGCCATTCCGGCAAAAATGTTTACTAACCGGTCTTCAACCATACGCCGCAGCTCCTGCAGCCGGATACGCTCGTCAGGCATGTACAGATTGTTGATGACAGCCGCCCATCCCAGCCCTACAAGGAGCAGTAACGCCTCGTTCCAGAGAAGCACAGTCGTCACCGCTCCGGCGCCGTAAACATGGAAAACAAGAACGCTGCCCGGCACGATGCCGCTCTGCAGCTTCAGCCGAGACATTACGGGAAAAACAAGCAGCACATAAAGAGCCGCCGTCCATATATGATAGCCGATCAGTTCAAACAGAACCGACGAAACGAGCAGTGCCACCAGCGCTGCAGACAGCCGTTCGAACAAGCTTCGAAAACCGCTGCTCCTTGTCACTTCTACGCCCAGTATCGCCAGCACCCCTGCAAACATCGGCTCGCGCAACTCCAAAAGCTGCGCTGTCGCAATTGCCGCCGCTACGGCAATAGCCGTTTTCCATACGCGCAAGCCAATCCATGTCCTCGCCATCCGCCAGCCTCCTTATGCCAAAAACGCCCCGCACAGCCGGATCGTCCGGCCAAACGCGGGGCGTCTGCATCCTTGATTTTCATGCTAGTCTTTCGTCGGCCTTCCGTCAACGGGCTCGATCACGCATAGATTAACTATCCCGACCACCGGCAACGAGGCGTTTCTCCATCAGCGCGACACCCTGATACATAAGCGTGGCCGCAGCCGCGATGACAACGAGCGTAGAGAGCACAAGCGTGAAGTTGAACACTTGGAAACCGTAAATGATCAGGTAGCCAAGCCCTTCCTTCGCCACGAGGAATTCGCCGACGATAACGCCGACCCAGGCGAGCCCTACGTTTACCTTCAGCGTCGAAATAATGACCGGGAACGAGCCCGGCAGGATGACAAGCCGGAACAGCTGCCATCTGGAGCCTCCGAGCAGGCGGACAACCTTGACTAGACCCGGCTCCATGTCGCGAAAGCGATTGTAGATGCCGATTGTTGTGACGATGACGGTCATCGTCAGCGTCACGGCGAGGATGGACATGAAGCCCTGTCCGAGCGCAACGATGAAGATCGGCCCCAACGCCACTTTCGGCAAGCTGTTGAACACAACCAGATAAGGATCGCACACCCTAGCCAGAAAAGGAAACCACCAGAGTAGCGCCGCCAGCGCCGTGCCGACGAGCGTTCCAAGCAGAAAACCCGCTGCCGTCTCCGCCACCGTTATGCCGACATGTGGCCAAAGCGTACCGTCCAAGCTGGAGCTGGCCAGCAGGCTTGCAATTTTAGTTGGGTAACTGAATAGCAGCGGGTCGATCCAGCGCAGCCTACCCGCAGCTTCCCACAGACCGATAAAAGCAGCAAGCAGCAACAACTGAACGGTCAGCACTGCAGCGCTCGTTCTGCGCTGGCGACTTAGATAACTGCGGTGAATTTCCTCTATCCATCCGCTGTCCGCGGTGGAGGACAGTTTTGGCCGCTGGCCCCGGTCACCACGGCCGCTACTCCTGCGCCCACTGCCGTTGCTTTTCTCGCTGTAACAACCGCTTACGAGTCCCTCGCCGCCGTTCCCGTTATCGTTTCCGCTGCCTTTCACGTTTTCACTGTCACTACCGCAATTGCCCTTGCCGCTGCTGGAATCGCCGTTTTCTCTATCCTTCCCGCCCCTACGATTGCCCGGCGACGGACTGCCTCCGAGCAGCTCAAGCTCGCTCATTCCGAATTCCCTCCATCCTTCTCGTCCGCTCCCATCTCTTCCCACAGGGCATCGAACACCGCCTGGAAAGCCGGATGTTTGCGCGCCTCAGTCGGAGGAAGAACGCGGAGCTCCTCCGGAACCCGCAGCTCTGTGCGGATATGGCCGGGATTCCGTCCGAGCACGAGCACCCGGTCGCTCATAGCGGCCGCCTCGGCCAGATCATGGGTGACGAGTACTGCCGTTTTGCCAAGCTTACGCAGCGTCGCCTGCACGAGATCTTCCAGCTGCATTTTGATATGCATGTCGAGCGCCGAAAACGGCTCATCCAGCAGTAGTACTTCTGGATCTGGAGCCAATGTGCGGGCCAAAGCGACCCGCTGCCGCATGCCGCCGGAAAGCTCGCCGGGGTATCGGCTGCCCGTACCGGCCAGCCCGACCTCTTCCAGCAGTCGCTCCGCCGCCGCATGGGCCTGCGCTGCTGAAGCGCCGCCAATTTGGAGCCCAAGAGCCGCATTATCCCGAATTGTGCGCCATGGCAGCAGACAATCCTGCTGCAGCATGTATCCGACCTTGGCCGACGGCTTCTCTACCGGTCGACCGCCCATCAGAATCTTGCCCGAGGCCGGTGGGAACAGCCCCGCCAGCAAGCTAAGCACCGTCGTTTTGCCGCAGCCGCTTGGGCCGACTAAGCTAATGAACTCGCCTCGGACGACCATTAGGCTCATATCCTCTACTGCCAGCGAAGCGCCCTGCTTGCCGACATAGACATGGGACACCGAGCGCAGCTCAAGCATCAATTTTTCATTCGCCGCCATTCGTCTCCTCCTCTCATGGACAGAAGGCTTTGGCGTTGTCTGCAGCATGCTGCTCTTTCTGCCCAACTTCGTAGTTACTTCCCGGCCTTCTCTGCAAAGGAATTATCGACCAGCACATCATGCTCTGTACGCTGCTTCAGCTCTCCGGCCGAATTCATCACATCGAGTAGATTATTCCATTCCGTTCCGTCAATCGTTGGATTGTCGGCGTAGGAGCCTTGTTTCTTGTAACGATCAATCGAACTGACGATGATCGTCTTATCGGTTTGCGGGAAGTATGATCCGACCGCATCTGCAATGTCCTCGGCGCTATGTTCCTTCACCCACAATTGCGCTTTTTGCAGCGCATTGGTGAATTTCTGGACCGTATCCCTATTTTTGCTAATATAACTCTGCTTGCTCATGAACACGGTATAAGGCAGCTGGCCGCTCTCCACGCCAAAAGAAGCGACAACCTTGCCCTTGCCTTCCTGTTCCATCATGGACGCCTGAGGCTCGAACAGCTGCACATAATCGCCTGTGCCGGATGCATAGGCTGCTGTAATATTGGCGAAATCAATGTTCTGGATCAAGTTGAGATCCTTTTTCGGATCGATGCCTTTTTTCTTCAGCGTGAATTCGCCAGCCATCTGCGGCATGCCGCCCTTTCTCTGCCCCAGGAAAGTCGACCCCTTGAGGCTATTCCAGTCCAGCTCCTTACCGGAGCGGGACACGAGGAAGGTGCCATCCGTCTGCGTCACCTGTGCAAAATTGATAACCGGATCTTCCGCCCCCTGCTGATACACATAGATGGAAGTTTCAGATCCTACTAACGCCACATCAATTCCCCCGGAGAGCAGCGCCGTCATCGTTTTGTCGCCGCCAGCCGTCGTTTGCAGCTCTACATCAAGCCCTTCCGCCTTGAAAAAGCCCTTGGAAAGAGCTACATACTGAGGAGCATAGAACAACGAACGAGTCACTTCACCGATGCGTACTTTGACCGTTCCATCTGTCTTCCCAGCGCAGCCTGATAGCATTGCCGACGCTGCCAATGCTGCTGCGAGCAGCAGGCCGGTTATCGCCTTTCTTTTCATGTCATGAATCCTCCCTTAGTCGCTTGCCATTGAGTGCTGTAGCCTATTCACGTCAAAAGGGGTTGGTGCATACTGTCTGTTGCGGATGCGGATCGCGAATACTCAAATAGCGTCTGCGACTTTTGATATAGCGCCCTATACTAACAACAAAAAGACTGGAGGAGACTGAGCCAGCTCAGTCTCCTCCAGTCTTTTAGCGAACGTGTTCTTAACTCTTCGTTTTAAAGCTTGTAAATGTCGGTGTATTTGTCCCGCAGGTACTTGACCAAATGGGACGAGTCCAGCGGCTTGCCCGTTGCACCGAGAATGATTTCCTTCGGCGTGCGCAGCTTGCCGTACTGATGCACGCGCTGCGTCATCCACTCGCGGATCGGCGCCAATTCGCCTTTTGCGACAAGCTCCCATGTCTGTGGCAGCTCCCTTTCCATCGTATCGGAAAGCTGAGCCGCGTACATATTGCCGAGCGAGTAAGACGGGAAATAGCCGAATAGTCCGGCGCTCCAGTGTACATCCTGCATAACGCCAACCGCATCGGTCGGCGGTGTAAGCCCAAGGTACTCACGGTATTTCTCATTCCAAATGGCTGGCAGATCCGCAGCTTTCGCTCCTTCGTTGAAAATCATTTTCTCAATCTCATAACGAATGATGATGTGCAGATTGTACGTAAGCTCATCCGCCTCGATTCGGATCAGCGACGGCTGAACCGTATTTTGGGAACGATAGAAATCCTCTGCTGATACGCGAAGCTGATCCGGGAAACGGCTCTGCAGCTCACCGTAGTAACGCTGCCAGAACGGACGGCTGCGACCAATCGTATTTTCCCAGAAACGCGACTGCGACTCATGAATTCCCATCGAAGTACCTGCACAAAGCGACGTTCCTGCCAGCTTTGGAGAGACGTTCTGCTCGTACAGCGCATGGCCCGCCTCATGGATCGTGCCGAACAACGCGCTTGTCAGATCATCTGCTAGATAACGCGTCGTAATACGCACATCTTTCAGGTTGATCGTGGTCTGGAACGGATGCGCGCTCTCATCGATGCGGCCAGCCTCGAAATCATAACCCAGTTGGTCGAGCATATAACGGCTGAATTCCTTCTGTTTCTCCCTGTCAAAATGCCCTTCCAGGAAGCTGCGGCTCGGCTTATTCGGCGAAGCTGCAATTGCCGCTGCCAGCGGCACAAGCTCCCCGCGCAGCGAGCTGAAAATGCCATCCAGCTCCGCCACAGTCATATCCGGCTCATATTCGTCGAGCAGCGTATCGTATCGGGTCGCTTTGGGTCCCCACAGATCAATGAACTGGTTCGTATAACCGATAACCCGGTCCAAATAACCTTGGAACGCTGCGTAATCATTGTTTTTACGCGCTTCTTCCCAGGCAGACTCGGATTGGGAGGCAAGCACCACATACTCCTCGTACAGCTTGGGCGGAATTTTGACGCTGCGGTCATAGTTTTTGCGTGACTCGAGCACGAGCTTGCGATCGATCTCGTCTAGTTGATTGAATGCTTCCTTTTCCTCTAATTGCTCCAACAGCTCGCCGGCGAGTGGAGATGTCGCCAGTTGGAATGCCTCGGACGACAACATGCCGACAACCTCGGAGCGTCCGTCCAGCCCTTTACGCGGTGCGCCGGTGCGCATATCCCAGCCCAGCAGGCTCACTGCCTCATAATATCGGCGAATCTTGCGATCTAACTCGCGAAAATCAGACAAAGCCTTATCATATGTAGATGCGGTTCCGGCCATGAACTTCATCATCCTTTCATCTTTAACAGCTATACTATACACTTGAATCATAACGGGGGAACCTATTATAATCAACGATAACCCTTCGGGATAGAATGTTTAATTACCCCGGAGAAAGGAGGAATGTCGGATGCGAATCAGCTTCAGTCCAGATGCTGTGGAAAAGTTACGTCCCTATGTCGGGGATGGACAAGCTGTGCTTAAGCTGCTTTACGATACCGAAGGTTGCGGATGCGTCGTGAATGGTGTGTCGGCGCTATATATCGTGAAGGAGCCCTATGCAGGCGACGTGCTGGGCGAAGGAAACCCCTATCCCTTCTTTTATGAGGAACGATACGAGGTGTTTTTCGAGCCGGAGCTGCGAATCGGTTATAACAAAGATCGAGACGCGTTCACCTTGTCGAGCGACAGCCAGATTTACAACCATGATTTACGGTTTTTCCCACACGCTCCACAGTTCCAAACGTCCTAAGAAAGGTCGGGGTGCCAGATGAACAACATTAAGCAGATTCTATCCTATAACCAGCAGTTCGTTGAAGAGAAGAAGTATGAGGAATATTTGACGGATCGCTTCCCTGACAAAAAAATGGTCATTCTGACCTGCATGGACACTCGGCTCACCGAGCTGCTGCCGCGGGCGATGAACCTGCGCAACGGCGATGTCAAAGTGCTCAAAAACGCCGGTGCGATTGTCACTCAGCCGTTCGGCAATATTATGCGCAGTATTCTCGTCGCGACCTATGAACTGCAAGCTGAAGAGGTGCTGATCATCGGCCACTACAATTGCGGCATGACGGGCATCGACCCCGAAGCGATGATTGGCAAAATGATCAGCCGCGGCGTACCCACGTCGACGCTCCGCACGCTCAAACATTCCGGTGTTGACTTCCACCGCTGGTTGACCGGCTTTGACAATGTCCGCACCAGCGTTGAGAAAAGCGTCAATATCGTACGCAACCATCCTCTGCTGCCGCCCGGCACGCCAGTGCATGGCTTGATCATCGATCCACAGACCGGCAAGCTGGATTTAGTCACTGACGGCTATGATTTTTTGAAGGAGGAAGCTGTGGCTTCCAATGAAATGTAAGTAATTGGTTAAATGGCTCATTCAAAGTTGAGGACGTAACCAAGCACAGACTTGGGAGCGTCCTCTATTTGCGTTCATTCCAATACTCAATCATTGGAGTTGATAATTCAGGTGATCTCAGATTCAGCATTCAAAGGTTTTAAGAGAGCAACAAGAGCAGAATTTCCCCATTTAAAAAGTTTATCAAACTTGAAATCCATAGAGTTTTCCATATGTATCTTTAGTCGCTCGTCATTAGCTTCTAGAAACTCGTTCTTTCCAAGAAGGGAATTGGTAAATACTTAAGTAAATCTTCTGCATCAAATCTATCTTTACGCGAAACCTCTCCGACGTTAGCATCATTAATTCCATCCCAAAGCGTCACATGATAAGACTGTATGGGCAGAGGACAAAACAAATATGTATTGGATATTTCTGGTAATAACGACAGAGTTTGATTAAGTGTTCTGTACAACTCTAATGAATCCGAAGCCTTATCAAAATTTAATAATTTTAAGGATTTTTTTAGGGGACCACTGAGGGATAAACCGAGCAATTTTAGGGTTAGTATTTAAAAACATGGATAACCTTCAACTGGTTTAATAACTACTAATATAACAAAATTTCCCTCTCAATTGGTAAAATGATTGCACTCTAACTAACAATCGAATACTAGCCGTCTATCTCCAGATCAGAAGTACAAATAAAAAAAACACCTCCTTGTCTGGCAAAGTCAGATTGTCGAGATCCAACAATACCTAAAGTAGAGGTGCAACGACTGCAAGGCTGGTTATCTGCTGCTAAAAAGGATTGGAACGCGCGATGTACATTTGATACCAAATGATAAAGATTAGCAGCGTCCACAATTTACGACTTGCATCGTACTTACCTTCCCGATGGTCCTCCAGCATGCGGAGCGCATTATTACGGTCAATCCAAGGCACATTCGAAGCTGAATGAATCAGCTCCTTCGCCCATGGGTACCATTCATTCCGCAACCAAACCCGGATCGGAACCGGGAAACCAAGTTTTCTGCGAGTTTGCACATCTGGAGGGACAAATTCTTTCATCGCTTCTCGAAGGAGCAGCTTTGTTGATTGTTTAGAAATTTTATACCTCGTTGGTATTTTCGACGCGAATTCAAACACCTTCGTATCCAGAAAGGGAACCCGCAATTCCAAGGAATGAGCCATCGACATCTTGTCCGCTTTCATCAATATATTTCCCCGCAGCCATGTATGGATGTCGATGTACTGCATTTTTGTTACATCATCGTAACCGACAGCTTGCTCATAAAGAGGAAGCGTGATGTCTTGAGCCGGAAGATACCCGTGAGACAGATCTTTTGGCAATACAAACGTCTTCTCTTGATCCAGAAAAATTTTTGCGTTCCCAAAATAACGCTCTTGCAGGGACTGGCTTCCGCGTGCGAGGAACCCCTTCCCTTTCATTCCTTCAGGCATCAGATCAGAAAAATGTCCAGCCAGCTTGCGCATACTTTTCGGCATGGATGTAATCCACTGCAGCGACATCGGTTCCCGGTAAATATTGTACCCTCCAAAAAATTCATCGGCTCCTTCACCAGAGAAGACAACTTTAACCGATTGACTCGCTAAACGCGAAACGAAATAAATGCCGGCAGCCGATGGATCGGCAACGGGTTCGTCCATATGCCAAACCATGTTCGGAAGTTCGTCCAAATAGGTTCCGGCATTAATTGAAATCGCTTGATGGTCCGTACCAAAATAAGCAGCGGTACGCGCCGACAACTCCAACTCGCTGTAACCAGGTTCATCAAAACCGACCGAAAAGGTTTGGGTCGGCTCCAAACGCTGCAGCATGCCCACCAGACTGCTGGAATCAACGCCTCCGGACAAGAAGGCTCCTCTTGGAACGTCGCTGTTCCGATGTTTGCTTACAGAGTCCAGCAGGACCGACCTCGCCTCCTCTGCCATATCTGAGAAAGAGCGAGATTCGTCGAAGTTAAATGTTGGTGTGTAGTAGGCCTCCATCTTCATCATGCCGTTTCTAATCGTCATCGTATGGCCAGCCATCAGTTTATGAATACCCTTGAACATTGTCGCTGGCTCGGGCACGTACTGGAATGTCAGGTAGTGATAGAAAGACTGCCCGTCCACTTCTCGATCTATCATAGATGAGGCAAGCAGCGATTTAGCTTCGGATGAAATCATATAACCTGCTGACGTTTCACAATAATAGACAGGCTTGATTCCGAATGGGTCACGCGCAGCAAACAACAGGTCCTGATTTTTATCCCATATGACGAAACCGAACATCCCACGCAAATAAGTCACGCATTGCTCGCCGGTTTCTTCATACAGCCGAAGAATGACCTCGGTATCGGATTGAGTGTGGAATCGATGTCCCTTTCCCTGCAGCCATTCACGCAGCTCCACATAATTGTATATTTCACCGTTAAAGATAAGCCATACTCCACTCTCATCACTTCCTAACGGCTGAGCTCCGTGCTCCAGATCTAAAATGCTCAGACGACGAAAGCCAAGTCCGATATGACCATCGACATGATGACCGGCATCGTCCGGTCCACGATGCGCGATAATATCTGTCATAACTTGGATTAGCTCGCCGTTAACCGGTATTCCATTACGATTATAAACAGCTACAATTCCACACATACTTGCAAATCCTCCTCAAAACGACTCGCTTTTCCAATTTTAAACTCAATTCTCAACGCGCAGATGAAAAGGAACTCCAATTCAGGAGCTCCTTTCGTTTAAAAAAAACTTTCCTGTATCCCCTACTTCAGTTTAGCTACGCTGACAGCGATCTGTTCTAATTGGCTTTGGCTCAGGGAACCGTCAGGAGAATCCATCGCCACAAACCGGTCGTCCAATTCGAAACCGAGCATTTTCTCTTTCGTAAACCACTTCGCACTAACGCCGTTGGACAGCTTAACCTTCTTGAAGTCTAGTGCTTTTTTGTTCCGTTTCCATCCGAATTTGCTGGCTAGCGGCATCGAATTGTACATTGATTCCAGCCAGGTTGGAGATAGCACGCACCGGTAAATACGTTGTATTTCGGTAAGTAATCGGCGCCAACTTTTTGCCGGAGCTATCTGTAATGGATTGATTAGCTCCGTTTACGCTAAGGTAATGCCGTGATTCAGATAAGCGTTAATTTTCTCCATCTTGGTGCCAGCATATACACCGACGGCTCCCGAAAAAATCATTCCCAATACGATGGCTGACAAAAGTGTTTTTTTCATAACGAATCTCTCCTTTTATCTGACCAACATCATTTTTTGAAGTCTAAAATATACGTAACCAGTAGCTTCTCTTCATCGTTCACGGTAATTCCCAGTCTGGTGCCAGAAGGATTCCAACTCAGTGGGTATACTGGTTCATACGATAACCCTAGCGGCGATACCTTGCCGGAAACCGTATCAAAGATATAGACCCCATTCATGCCGCTTTTATCCTCGGTATAAACATCGAAGGCCAGCTTGGATGAATCGGGGGACCAAGACAGATAGGACAGTAGATCGCCCCTGCCGATCATCGAGCCTTGTACATTACCGTCCGTATCGTAGATGAGCAGACGTGTTTCTTTCTGCCCGCTGCTTGTGGCGGTAGAGACGGCAATCCGCTTACTATCAGGCGACAGACTCAATTTGTTGACTTCCTCTGCAAGCAGCGTTGGCCGGGATTGTGTAGGGGTAAAGCTTTTCAATTGTTCTTTGGAATCAATGTAATAAATCTTCCCGTTGCCCGCAGCAAATTCCATTAAGGTACTTACATCAGGATCTTCCAGCTTGATCTTCTTCCGGGTACCGCCCACGGAAATGTTCCATATCTCGCCCCGATCCTTCGTCGAGCCGGCAGCAAGAACATAGGAGTCATTGTTGAGCCAGCCGCCCACTTGCAAATAATTGTCGACCGCGACATCATGCCGTTCCCCTGTAGCCATATTTTCGATCTCGTTCACGGCTATATATTTGTTCTTCCAGGTCTGAATGAAGCTGTATTTCCCATCCGGTGATAGGAAAGACTTGACGTAGTCCCCCTCATCCGCTCCTCTCGGTTCCTTGATGCTCAGTCGTTCTCCCGTCTCAAGATCAAATCGGAACGGGTGATGCCCATATTGCGCTTCCTCCGTCGCGGTGGGTTGTTTCTCCACCGTGGTGACTTGGATTTCCATTTCATGGTCTGAGAGCCATCTCTCGATATTTGCACCATTTACCTGGTGTATGCGCTGCACAGCAACTCCCTGCCTAGCAGGCGGTTTACTGTCTTTGACTACAGTCAGTTCACGTTCCCCTCCTCCCCACATGGAGCTGGATTGACCCTTTGTATCCGGTGTGTTGCGTACCGGTGTACTACCCTTCTGCCCTTCGTCACAGCCGAATAAAATGCCGAATGACAGCAAGGTCACGGCAATCAGACCGGCGATGTATTTCCCTTTGTTCATCAAGGACCTCCTGTAAAAAATTAATCTAAATAGGCCGCTTGATCCCGATTGAAGCTACACATGGCCTCTACTTTAGATAAACACTATTGCACAAATATATCCAAATTGTAACGAAAATGTAAACAATGTAGCGTCCGACATTTTCAGAGTCATGGCAAAAAGCCCGGATGATTTCACTCATTCCGGGCTTCGTTGTTTGGTTTATGTACTATGCCCTCCGAATCTGCGGCATGCAGTAGAAGTTCTACCCGGAGACGCGACCCGTCTGGTCCCGTTCCTACAAGCTGTACCGTTCCCCCTTGCTTCTCGGTCAGATCACGAACCAATGCTAGCCCTAGTCCAGTCCCGCCGCTAGCTCTTGACCGGTCTCTACTGACCGTATAAAACGGGTCAAAAATACGAGATACGGCTCCCCTTGGAATACCAATTCCCGTATCGGCAACCTCAATGATCATCCGCTGTGCTCCGTCCCCTGACGTTGCTGTGTAGTTCAGCAGGTGAACTTGTCCACCTGGACGGTTATATTTTATCGCATTGTCCAATAAATTGAGCATGATGTGCATCACGTTCTCGGGATCAGCCCACACCTCACCTTCAAAAAGCGAAGTTCGAATCGTAACCCTGCAACTGTCCGCATTTCCTTGCAGCCGGGCTACAGCCTCCTCTAGTAAAGGCAGCAGTGGAACTGCTTGCGCCTGTGTCTCGAACTCGTAAATATCCATCGCTGACAGCTGTAGCGCCTTCTCCACAAGACCGTTCAGTCGTTGTGCCTCCATATGAATGCGGCGACCGGCATCATCCAGTAAGGCAGGATCATCGCTGTACATAGTCAACAGGTCGGCATTCGCGATAATCGAGGTTAACGGTGTTTTTAGCTCATGACTAATATTACCGATGAATTGCTTTTGCTGCTGTTCCAGTTCACGTAGCTGCTCCACTGTTTCAAGCAGCTTCTGCTTTTCTTCATGTAGGGCACCAACAGAACTGGAGATGCTGCTGCTCATCTCATAGATTCCTTGTGCCAGTTCACCAAGCTCGTCCTTTCTGACAACCGAAGGAGCAGACAGATAATCCCCTTGACCAATTTGTGATGTCGCCCGGTTCAGGCGGTCAATGACATTGACCTGTCGCCGGACATACACATAACCGATTAGGAAACCGACACCAAGCACGATGGCACCGGCAAAAAGGAACAACTGACGAATTTTGGCATAAAAAGCATTTTTCGCGGCGAGTGAAGTATGAAACTGCACGGTGCCAAGACGCTGCTCGTAATTGTACAGTGGGGCGAGGAACAACATTTGATCCCCTTCGGTAATGTATGCCGACTGCCCTTGCTGCGTATATTGCAATGCATCCTGCACATTGGCCGGATGCTGGAATGGCAGCGAGGTGCCGGCAAATGAGCCATCTATCATATACAGCGTCACCGCCATACCGCTTTGTGCTCCCAAATCCACGGCCAGCCGTTGTCCCGTCTGCTTCATAAACTGATCTGGCGGAACGCTGCCCCCTGTCAGATAATCCTCCCGCACTTTCAGATTGGCAGCTTCTGCCAGTTGAATAAAATACTGCTCCAACATTGTTCGCTCGTTCTCCCGGATGCCGCTCAGCACCAGCACACTCAGGCAGGTTACGGTGAAGACAAGCAACAGGGCAAGTAACAATGACATTTTTAACTTCAGGCCCAGCCGAAATTTACCGGTCATCTAGGATGACCCCGTGCCTTTATAACCAACGCCGTAAACGGTTTGAATGATCCCCTGATGACTACCTAGTTTTTTGCGCAGACGCTGTATATGTATGTCCACCGTGCGAGTTCCACCCACAAAATCCATATCCCACACATTCTCTAACAGCAATTCCCGTGAATAGACCCGCTCCGGATTACGCATCAGCAATACTAGCAGTTCAAATTCCTTGGGCGTTAGATCCAGCAGTTTACCTTCAATAGACACCGCACGACTGAACAGCTCTGCAGTCAGCTCTCCTAGTCTCAGTACTTCCTGCTGCTCCTGTTGCATTGGTTGGACAGAACCTCCACGGCGGGATAACGCCTTGACTCTGGCCAGCAGTTCCCGCATATCAAACGGTTTGGTCATGTAATCATCAGCACCTAGTTCCAGTCCCAGCACTTTATCGACAATATCATCTTTGACAGTCAGCAATAGAATCGCAGGTCGCTGCCGACCATCTAGCTTGCGGCATACGTCAAACCCGCTTACGTTAGGCATCATGACATCGAGCACCATCACCGTAGGATGAAACGTCTCTATCTTATCCAACGCTTCCTGGCCATCCGTAGCTATCTCGATCTCATACCCTTCCCTACGCAGCGCATAAGCTACAGCCTCCCGAATGCTGCTCTCGTCATCGACTACAAGTATTTTGATTCCGAACATCTCCTCGCATGATATTAGACCTGTATTACATCAAATATGTAAAAATAGGTTGATCGTGTACAGTGTGATGAATTAGATAGGGCGGAACAAATCAATCTATCTCTATCTTTAGTTCCATTAACCTTTAACCTTTCAGGTAAATTTATTAAACTGGCTCTAATTATAAATTGTCATTAATCGATAAGGAATCAATAATCTCCGGAACTCGCAATAGATCACTCGTAAAACATGCTCCTGATGGAAAGGTTCCAAGCACTTCTTTTTCATAATTGGTACCCCTGAAAGAAATATCAACACAACTAATGACCCCACGGTCAGAAGCGCTACGGATAAGTCGTCCTGTACCTTGCTTCAGCTTCATTAACATTACGGGCAAGTCTACTACTTCGAATGGATCGAGGCCGGCGGCGTTTGCTTGTTGCTTTTTCACCATCATAATAGGGTCATCCATCGGAAACGGCAGCTGTGTGATAATACATTGAGACAGAGATGGCCCAACAACGCTTATCCCTTCCCAGAAGGTCACACCGAATAGAACCGACGTTACATCCTCTATAAATTCAGTTAGTAAATGAGATGTGCTCGCATCCCCTTCCCACAATAGATTCCAAGGTGCGTTAACAGCTATTTTTTTAATTTTATTTCTGACAGAATTCATTGTCGCCACATCTCTAAATAAAACGAGCGAGCATCCATTTGATACCGTGATCAATTCAATGATCTGTTGCGCTAACTGCTGGAATGACCTGTCATTATGGGAATCCATTTTATTTTTATCCGGAATATAAACCAGACATTGATTGGCGTAATCGTAAGGTGATTCGACTTGCATGGAGTTAGCATCATCGAGGCCAAGTATTTTTTGCGTATAGTCAAATGAAGAACCTTGCGCTAACGTCGCACTTGAGAAAATAACCGGCAATCCTCCACTTAATACTTGTTCCTGCATGACATTTATAACGCTGCTTGGCGCTGCCCAAAGTGCAATTTCATCGTCCTTATCCATTCCCCGTTCAAGCCAAATCGCATGATCCCGGTCCTGATTCTCGGTAAGCAGTAACTTAAACGTCTGTTCTGCGCTGCTTAAGCTCGCCCATATTAATTGGTTTTTGTTCTGGGCATTTGTGATTCCTTCCTCAATGGCAAGCTGTTCAGAGACATCATTCATCATTAAATGGAGTGATTTAATACAAGCAGTAAGTCCCTCCGACATTTTTAGGGGCGTCTTTTGGAGCGGTTGAGGTTTTTGAATCTCAAAATAATTAAACATTTCGATGGACTTCACTCTGACCTCCTCCAAAAGGAGGGCAAACGACTGGCGAATTCCGCGAGCCAGTATTCTGTCAAAGGTTTTCAACAAAAAGTTAAGCGTAAGTACTTCTCCTAAAGATCGCCTCGCTGAATCTTCAAGAAGATGCGCTTCATCAAAAATAATTGCCGAGTAGCTTGGGAGCAGGGGCAGATTACCTTGTTCTTTTAAAATTTCTTTTGTGCGGATATGACGAAAAAAATAGGAGTGAGTGCAGACAATAATGTCGGTGGCCTTGCGATAATGTTCGCGAGCACGTCGTGTAGGACAACGATATTCTACCGAACAGTCACCGCAATCCTGACCTTCTTCCCACTGTACAAAACTCCAAAGCTCATCGCCTACACTGGGTACTTCCAACCGGCACCCTAGCTTCGTCGTCTCCGCCCATTTTATAAGGTCCTTCAATCCCGCCTTTCTTGTGCGAAATCTCTTTTGAAGCTGTACTTTCCTGGCACATATATATTGGTTAGATTCAAATGCAGCACGAGCATCAATTTGTATGTTAAGCGCTTCCATGAGTTTGACAATATCGCCGCCGGGATGTAGTAATTGTTCAACAAGCGAATTGGATCCGCAGGATATTACAACAGGCCGTTGAGTCAAACGAGCATGTAGGACAGCTCCTATTAAATAGGCAAACGTCTTTCCGCATCCGAGCCCTGCCTCTACTAATAACTTTTCCTTTTTAACTAATGATTTATAAATTTGGAAGGCAGCATAAATTTGCTCCTCACGAATTTCAAACCCGAGATGAGGCAGTTTTTCATAAAAAGCGTCTCCAATCCATTGCTGGGAACGTGTTTTTATATCCTCACCCTTACTTAATTGAAAAGGCAATTTTTGCAGTGAAGGCATATTGTTCCTCCTGACCGCTTAGTGTTAGATGAAAGTCGAGTGTTTTGGCACACATGCATCTATCTCGAATCCTTGCTAGCTCGGAAATAAGCTCATTTTCACAAATAATGCTTCTCAGGTTCGTACGTCCCTCTACCTCCCAGCCTCAAGCTTGGCAGATTCCAATATTTATGCAAAAAAAGCTGTGCCGATGTCATTTTCATGACTTACGGAACAGCCCTTATTGGATCAATTACTGCGGATCTTTCGGCAGCTGTGACGCTCCGCCGCGCCGCTTCTCCAGCGACTCCTGCCGCGCCAATATAACGTCGCTGCGATCGCGCACCCGGTGACGGTGCACGAGCGATTCATCCCGGACAGACGGGTCGCACCAGGTTGCGCCGCCAATCAATCGGCATTGCTCCTGCGCTGCCGCGAGCAGCTCCGGATCGAGAATCGGCAGCGTCCAGCTCTCGTATGGGAGCGACTCGCCCGCCTCCAGGCGACCTGCCGCCTCATCCAGCTGCTGCAGCAGCGCTATGCCGTCCAGACCAGCACGGTCCAAATTGGCCGCTGACAGGCGCTGCCAAGCGGAGCGGAGCATTTTGCGCGCTCCTTCACGGTTGCCGCGGCGCAGATGGTACTGGCCGACGGCAATCTGGATCAGGCCGTGCCAGAGACCAGCATCAGCGTCGTCGGGATGCTCTTTCCAATACTCTTCCAACAGCTCATGGCATTCAAAATAATCGCGTGTTCCATGGAATTCAGCCAGGAAACGGATATAAGCTTCGGGGTAGGCATGAATCGTAAGCATGGCATTTCCTCTCTTCGCTATAGAAAGTCCCCATAACGGACATATTAAAAAGTATTAAAAAGTATTAAAAAGTATTAAAAATAATTGAAACCTGCCTAACATAATAGACGTATGAGCACCAGAACGCAATATTGATCTAAATTCCACTACGGAGGGGACAAAGTTACAATGAAAAAAGGATTTATCCTCATGCTTGCTTTCACCATCATTCTTGCCTTCACGGGAGTGGGCAACGCAGACGCGAAGCGGGGCGGAAAGAAATCATCCCCACGCCAGGGTTACACTCAAGAGCAAAAAAAATCGACTGACAACGTTAAGCGCAGCGACTCAACTAAAAATAATGGAGCTTCCGCTTCAACGAAAAAGCCTGGATTTTTCTCCGGCGGCGGCCTGATGAAAGGTCTGATGATCGGCGGCCTCGCTGGTCTGATGTTCGGCAGCTTGTTCGGCGGCATGGGCTTCATGGGTGAGATTCTCGGCCTGATGGTTAACCTTCTTGGAATTTTTGCCTTGATCTTGCTGGTGCGTGCACTCTTTGTTTACATTAAGAGCCGACGCAAGCCTGAGCCAGATCAGCGCAGACCTTACTAATCTGCCATGAGATTGTCGATGGATCAGATTATCAATGCCGTTTGCGTCAGTGAAGCTTCGCGGCGGGGCCTCCAGCCTTCGCAAGTCGAAGTGCAGCTAAGCTGGGAAGAAGATTACGGCTTCACAGCAGAGGTTTGGATCGGTGAGCGGTCCCATTATCTCGTGGAAGCTAATCTCAAGGAAGCGATCGAGCAATATGTTTACAAAGAGTACGGCCAAAGAATCTTTCGTTCTCAGATTACGCTTGATGTGGACGAAGAGTTCTGGGCTGATATTGCAGATTAACATTCCGCAGCAGACTATTTTTTATAAAATTAGGCCGGGCGCCATTGCGCTCGGCCTTTTTTTCGTTTAATGCTCAGCCCGCCTCGTCTACCGCCGCCGAAAAGCAAGCGTGGCGTTGATTCCGCCAAAGCCGTACGAATTGGAAAGCGCCGCGTTCAGTTTGGCGTCCCTCCCTGTGCCAGTGACCAGATCAAGCTCCGCCGCCTCGTCGGGATCTTGCAAATTCGCGGTCGGCGGCAGCCAGCCGCGCGACAAGGCAAGAGCGGTAATCGCCGCTTCAATCGCACCTGACGCTCCAAGCGGATGGCCGTATAATCCTTTTGTGCCGCTAACGGCGACAGGACGGTTGCCAAACACGCTGCGGATGACCCGCGATTCCGTCACATCGTTGAGCGGCGTCGAGGAGCCATGCGCATTCACATAACCGACCTCCTCCTGCAGCATATCCGCATCGCTCAAGGCGAGCCGCATCGCCCGCTGCGCTTGAGTACCGCAAGGCAATGGCGCGCTCATATGATGCGCGTCATTGCTCGCGCCAAAACCACTCAGCTCGGCAAGAATGCGCGCGCCTCTCGCTTTGGCATGGCCCTCCTCCTCGATGACGAGTACCGCCGCCCCCTCGCCCATCACAAAGCCGTCACGGCTGCGGTCGAACGGCCGACTTGCCGAGCCCGGCTCCTCGTTGCGTGTTGACATGGCGCGCAGCAGATCGAAGGCTCCGAACGACAGCGGCGACAAAGGCGCCTCCGAGCCGCCGGCCAGCATCGTGTCCGCTTCGCCACGACGGATCGCCTGCAGCGCCCGTCCGATCGCCACCGCTCCAGAAGCGCAGCTCATCGAATTCGTCTCGTTCGGCCCAGTAAAGCCGAACTCCATCGCCATATTGCAAGAAGAAGCGCCGCCAAACACGGAAAAACCGAGTGTTGGCGATACGCTGCGGTAGCCTCCGTTCATGAATTGGCTGCATTGCTCCTCGGCATAAGCGATGCCGCCAAGCGCACTGCCCATGAACACGCCAGTCCGGTCGCCGTCCAGCTGTGACGGATCAAGGCCGGCGTGTTGCAGCGCGAGCCGTCCTGAGGCGAGGGCGAGTTGAGAGTAGCGGTCGGTGCGATGCGCCCGCTTGCGGTCCATATAATGTCCCGGATCAAAGTCGCGTACTTGAGCGGCGATCCGACTTTTTAGACCCTCTGGCACGAATCGGTCAATGGGTCCAACCGCGCTCTCGCCGCGGCGCAGCCCTTCCCATAACCCTTCAACACCTGTGCCGATCGGTGTCACGCAGCCAATGCCGGTAATGACCGCTTTCCGTTCCTTCATCGTACATACCTCCTTGAGTTTTGTTCCGCAGCCGCCTTTAATCCTCTAAGCGTCCGTTCAGCAATCGCATGCACAAAGGTCGGCCCGATGATCCCGCTTGCAGCAAGGCGACCGACCGCCGGACGTTTCCATTCATGCACGATGACAGCTCTGCTGCCGTCTCCATGCGGCTCCACTTTCCACTCCACGTCCATGCCCGTTGTTACGCCCTCGATATGTCGGTAAAAGATGCTATGCTTGTCCGGCTCCGTGCTCATCTCACTGACCCACCAAACCGGCCAACGCAGCGCTCCGAACGGGCGCCAGGCCCGCATCTCCACAATCCCCTCGCTAGGTGCGCCAGTGCGAAAGCTCACCTGACGGTAATGATCCAAATGCTCCGGCCAGCGCTCAACCTCACTCGCATAGCGGAAAACTTCCTCCGGCGGCGAGCTAATATACGCTTCGTTATGGGTGTACATGGCACGCCTTCTTTCCTAGTTGATCATTCCCCGTCTGTAAAAGCTCACCAACGCCTCGGCTCGCGGCAGTCGCCGACAACAGCCGCTACAAGGGAAGCGCTCCCGGTTATCCGCAGCCCATGTATAGCCGCCTGAAACAGGCGCGGCCTTGCTGCGCCATATTCAATGAAGCGCTGCAGCGCTGAGCCCGTTCCGAACTCCCGTTGCAGCATTACAGTGTAGCGGTTCAATGCGTCCGCCCCACCATCTGCCGCCGCTTGCCGCAACAGCTGCGCCGCCAGCTCCGCTCCGCGCAGCGCCCGGTAAATCCCCTGTCCGGTCAGCGGGTCATAATAACCTGCCGCATCGCCGACTAGCATCACCCGCCCCCGGTGAGCTGCCTGCACCGGATAGTGAAAAGGTCCGCAAGCCAGCACCTCGCTTTCCAAGCGCGCCTCAGCTGCCCTTTCGCCAATGGCAGTCGACGCTCGCAGCGCGCCGAGCAGCGCCTCCGGTCGGCTGCGCAGGCTGGAAGCCCGTCGCGCCGCCTCGGCGGCCGATAGTGCCAGCGTCGCATTGGCGGCGCCGCCTTCGCCTTGCAGCGGCGCAATGCCAATCACGGCCCCTCGCTGCAGATGCAGCTCCACTAGGGGCCGCAAACCATGCAGACCGCTGATCCGCGCGGTCAGCGCGACTTTACGCAGCGGGCCGGGCCGCGCGAGCAGCCCTGCCGAGCGGGCGACGACGGAGCGCAGCCCGTCCGCGCCTACCGCATACCGCGCTTCCATCGTCATGTTGACGCCCTCGCGCACAGCGTTAATTTCGCAGCGGTCATCATGCTGCCCCACCGCCTTGACCCGGCAATCCGCGATCAGCTCGGCTCCCGCGCCAACTGCACCCCGCAGCAGCCACTCGTCCAGCGCTTCCCTGCGGCAGGACCAGCCGCTGCGGCCTCGCGGGTAACGCGCTGCTACGGAGGCTTTGCCGCTATGTAGCACCCAGCCTTCCAGTGGCTGCACATGCTCCAGCAATTCCCGTAACGGAGGAACTCCCGCCGCCGACTCCGGGAATACGCCGTCGCCACTCAAAGCAGCATCCAACACCGTCCCCGTGAATCCAACTTCGCTGCTCAAAGCAGCATACTCCGCCGTCCCCGAAAACCCACCTCCGCCGCTCAAAGCTGCATCCTCCGCCGTGCCCGCGAACCCGCCGCCGCTCCCCACAGCATCCCCCGCCGCCAGCCGCAAAATCGCGGCTACCGCGCCAGGATTAAGCGACTCGCCGCAAGGCTTGCGGCGCGGATGAGATCCCGCGTCCGCAATTGCTACGCGCATCCCATCCCGGGCCAACCGCCAAGCGAGAGCGCTGCCGGCGGGACCTCCGCCACAAACGAGCACATCATACATCGCTGAACAATGCGATGCGGTAAGGGAAATGCCGCTGCACACGCGCTTTCAGGCCGGCTTGCTCCAGCAGTGCCCTTGCCTCGACAGCCGTATAAGAGCGGCGCACGGACAAAGGCCCGTCATGCCGCGTCACAGGGCTGCGCCAGACAGCCAAAGCGAGCAATCGCGCAAAGCCGTACGCCGTTCGGCTGCGCTCCAAATCGGTCACAACCCAGCCATGCCGGGTGACCCGCTGCATTTCCGAAAGCATCGCCACCGCATCCTCATCGCTCATATGATGAAGCGCCAGATTGCTGAACGCTACATCGAAGCTTCCGTCCTCATAGGGCAGCTTTCTGCCATCTCCCACCTCAATCGTAATCGCTGCATTATGCGCCGTCCGTCGCTGTGCCAGCTCCGCAATGGAAGGGCTTATTTCCACGCCTGTGACCTGCACCTTCCAGCCCCTGGAGGCAGCCCAGCGATGCACCTCAAGCGGTTGGTCAGCGAGCCCGGTCGCCACATCGAGCACCTTCAACATGTCAGAACCGCGAGATGCCCGTCCGAGCATCCGGCCAAGATGCCGCAGCAGAGGCGGATTGCCGCCCAAATAACGGTTCACGGCCCATACCTCCCGCAAACTCTCCTCAAGCTCGGATGGCGTAGCTGCTCCTTCCTCATCAAGCCACTCTTTCTCGTGATGGCGCTTCATGCTGCCTCCTCCTTCCACTGTCGCTGACGATAGTATGAGCAGCCCTTCCCACAATCATCCATCCATGGGAGGATTCAACCTCATGTGACGCGGGTAATTTTCAAAAGGTCTCCATCAAAATCTATCATCCTACTCTATCGTTTCGGCCGGTCCAAACATTGCCACGCGACTAAATGCGCCTCTGTATCGTTTAATAGAGTAGAAGCAGAAATTTCATCTCATCATCCTTGCCTTTAAACAATCGGTATTCATTCCAATCCACTCCCAAGTGGATCGCTCTACCACGTAGATTGCGACTTTGGACTGGGAGCATCGGCTATATCTACTAACAGGAGGAAAATAAATATGAACAAAGCCCCGCTGGCCATTGCGGCAGCTGCCGCTATCGGACTGCAGGCCGTTTTTGCCACTGGAGTGTCTGCAGCTCCGGCTCCATCCGTCAGCGAAATCAGTCAGTACCGCGTTTATCAAAATGACCGTCCCTTAAAGGAATTTGCGCGCCTATCCGACGCCAAGGCATACGCTTCGCGTTTCGCCTATACCCGGGTTGAACGAATTTCCGGTCGCGAATGGATCTGGGATAACTTCCCCCGGTACAAGGTGTATCAAAATGGTCAAAGCCAAACTTCATGGGAGTACGCCTCCTATAGTTCGGCGCTTGCCAAAGCCAATTCGCTGCCGAATGCCCAGATCCGTGATCTGCAGCAGCCGGGCTGGGTGTACAGCAAATCGCCGCGCTACCAGCTGTATCAAGGTGATCGCACCAAGCCTTCCTGGGGTTTTGCTACACTAGCTGAAGCCAAAAAAGAGGCCGCCAAATGGTCGCGCACCCATATCATTGACATCGAAGCGGCCGATTGGATCTGGGACAACTATACCGCGGCGCAAATTAAGGTCATTCGGGCGGGAAGCCCTGTTTACGTGGTGCAGTCTGACGTGGCCTTAACGGAGAAAAAAGTATATGCCTTCGCCAAAGATGCTGTAATAGCCGCCCGTTCCCTAACAGGCAGCAAAGTAGTGAACAACTCAACCGGCGCCGTTATCTTGTCCCGAGCACCTTCTTATGAAGTGCTGCAGAACGGCAAGTCGGTGGCGAAATATTATGCGCTGCAAAGCGCATTGACGAAAGCAAAAGGTTTGTCCGGAGCTCAGATCGTCCGGGATGGACTCGTCTGGTGGACGAATGCGCCCTATCTGACTGTCATGCAGGGAGACAAGCTGTTGAAGAGTTTCCATACGCGTAAAAGCGCCCTGCAATACGCTTCCGGCTATTCCCGCAGCCGCATCGTCACGGCGGATAAAAGGACCATCTGGAGCCAGCCGAAGGCGCTCGAGATTTTGGGCTGGAGCGGCACGGCCGATCAGTCCAGCATCGTTACCCAGCTCGCTGGGACCCAAGGGGTAGATATTTCATCGCCTTCATGGTACGTACTGGTCGATGGTACCGGCAAACTTCAGGATGATTCGCTGCCAGACCTTGTCGCCTCGCTTGATAAACGCGGAATAAAGGTTCAGCCGTTGTTGCATAATGGGTTTGACGCCAAACGGACGAGTGCTTTCCTGGCTAATCCCGAGGCTCGACAAACATTCATCAAAAACATCGTCGCCAGCTTGAAAAAAGCAGGTGCAGACGGCCTCAACCTCGACTTTGAAAGTGTCGCTGGCAAAGACCGCGCGCTATATAGCCAGTTTGTCAGAGAGATCGCTGCCGCCCTCCATAAAGAGGGAATGGAGCTTGCAGTCGACTTGCCTCGCGGCGATATCGCCTGGGATCATCTGACCGCTTATGATCATCAGGCCATCGCAGAGGTTGCCGATCGAGTTGTCATCATGGCTTATGATGAGCACTGGCAGGGCAGCGACGAAGCTGGGCCAGTGTCCAGCATTGGCTGGTCCGAGGGCGGCATCCAGCAGTTCCTGGCCTACGGCGTCCCTCGCTCCAAGCTGGTGTTAGGCATTCCTTTTTATGTGCGGGTATGGGAAGTCGACGCCTCTGGCAAGCCAAAAACGAGCCGCGCTGTATATATGAAAGATGTGCCTAAGCTCATCAACTCCAAAGCCGCCTACGCCTCCCTCGACACGGAAGCGGGACTGACCAAGTATACGTACACCGAAGAAGGCAAAACGTATGTGTTCTGGGCGGAAACGAACGAGAGCATCAAGCAGCGCGTAGCTTTGGCGAAGAAGTATGATCTCGCCGGTATTGCCGCCTGGCGGCTCGGGTACGAGCCTGCGGCTCTTTGGGAAGGGCTTTTGAAGCTTAAGGAGTAATGATGATTGACGGGGATTAATAGGGATAGAATTTCGGAAAATTAGAAAAGTAATTGAGACTGTCAAGTAAAAAGTGTAACCTTTGAAAATCGAATCTATCAACGGTCGAGCCACGGCTTGACCTGGAGCCTCTGCGGGGCCGGTGTTCTCGCGACGGGCGATGAGGCTCGGGCCTGAATCGCGACAGCCGTCAGCTTACCAGCCCCGCCCCTCCACCTCAAGCCGTTTATCGCACCTGGACGCGGTCCGAATAACATACGGTCAGCTGCAGCAGAATTTGTCCCCAGTTCTGCACGCGTCCGGTCCATTTGCGCACCACATTCATCGTAGCCAAATACAGCATCTTGAGCAGGGAATCGTCCGTGGGGAAGATGCTTTTTCCCTTGGTCACCTTGCGCAGCTGACGGTGGTAGCTCTCAATCATGTTCGTCGTGTAGATCAGCTTGCGAAGCTCCGCCGGGTACATGAAGAACGTGGACAGTTCGTCCCAATTCTGGCGCCAGGACTTCACGATTAACGGGTATTTCTGGCCCCATTCCTCTTCAAACCGATCCAGCTCCATTAGCGCGGCCTCTTCGGTCGCCGCTTTGTAAATCGGCTTCAGGTCTGCGGTGACTCGCTTGAGATCCTTGTACGATACATACCGGACGGAATTGCGGATCTGGTGGACGATGCATTTCTGAATATCCGTTTTGGGATAGCAAGCCGAGATGGCTTGACTGAAGCCAGTCAAATTATCGACGCAAACAAGCAAAATGTCCTGCACGCCCCGGTTTTTCAGGTCATTCAACACGCTCATCCAGAACTTGGACGACTCGTTTTCACCGATCCAGATGCCCAGTACATCCTTGTTGCCGTCCAGATCGATACCGATCACCATGTAGGCCACCTTGTTTACGATGCTCCCGTCCTGCTTAACCTTGAAGTGAATCGCGTCCAAGAACACGACGGCGTAAACCGGCTGCAGGGGACGGTTTTGCCATTCCTTAATAACGGGCATAATCTTATTGGAAACCAGTGTGGGAGAAATTTCAATTCCATACAGGCCCTGCAGATGATCCTGAATGTCTCGCGTGCTAACGCCTTTGGCGTACAGGGCCGTAATTTGTTCTTCAATGCCGGTGACATTGGTTTGGTTTTTCTTGATGACAACGGGCTGAAATTCGCCCAACCGATCTCGCGGCACCTTGATGTCAAGGTCGCCGTACTCGGTGTGAACCGTCTTTTTGCCATAACCATTGCGGCTGTTTCGGGTTTCCTTGTTGTGGTCGTAAGGCGCATAGTCGAGCTGCGTGTCGAGCTCGGCCTTCAGCGTTGCTTCTAGCACATCCTTAAACATGTCCTTCAGCGTGGTTTGAATTTCCTCCACGGACTGGAATTTATGCTCGTTTACTAACTCCCGAATCGCTTGCTTGCTCCAAAATTTTGTTGCCATGTTTGTTCCCTCCGAAATCGATTAGATCATGGAATATAGTATGTCCCATTTCGATCGTTTTCAAAGGTTACAGGTTTCATTTTACAGACCCAAGTAAATCGCACTTATATTAGTAATCACTAGCGTTGCATAAATTTTAGAAACTTTCGAAAACATTTATGCAACGCTAGTGAATCTGAATAATTCTTTGATATAAAAACAGGGGAACGGCTTGATGGCTCTAAGTTTTCCCATTTATCCATTCATCCATCCATTCCCCGATTTTATCACGTATTTATTCGATTTTTAGCACGAGTTTATTACGAATAGCATGGGTTTATTTGAGTTCTATATATCCATCACCAACAAAGCCACCACATCAACATGAATTGTCTGCCTGTCCTTCTTCTTTCTCAAGCGAATCTGTCACTTCTCATTCTTTCATTTTCGTACCATCAATATTACACATTCCACATGTGACGAGGTGACAGGGAGTACATATGTACTTTATCGAAGGAATGGCATTTGCTCAATGACATTCAATAAATAACTTTTGCATCAATAGGCAATTCCCTAACATGCTTAAGATAATTAGTCATATTGGCATCATCTTTGGCATTGTAAGAATATCGAAAGTATTCAGCGACATCCTTGGCTAAAACCCTAAACAATTCACACGAAGTGAATATCGAGTTCCACATATTTTCATAATTGCTATCCGAATATGTTTCCTTATACATTTCCCAATATGATTCGGGAAGATACTTTTTCATGTACTTTTCCATTTTTCCTATCGAAACTTGAAAATCATTTTTGGTACCTACCCACCATGAAATCATCTTATCCAAATGAGGTCTGATGACATGTTCAAACATTTGTTTCGCATATGGTAATTCATCTCGCCAAATTCCTTTGGCTACATTTTGCAGGCACCACCAAAAATCATTACAAGTACCCAAATATAATTGCTCCGTTGGCTCTTTTACATGATAGTCAATATCTGTGGGGGCAGGAATGATTGGTAGACAGTTGTCCTTATCTAATAGTGGAATTGTCAGCTTATCACTGACATAACCTTCAAGCATAAATTCTTTAGTCTCGATTTGAAGGTCTATACGGTTTCCATCTGTAAATAACATTAGATATGCGTAAGACCGAGTAAAATCCATATCTATATCAATAGATTGGTCATTTTTATCAGGCTCTTGCATCATAATCAAATCACCAAATACATTCATCCATGTTTCATCGTTTATAAAAGAAGAAGTTTCGGTTACTACATAAACAACATCATAATCCTGAAAAATATCCTTAGGAGCATTAGGATTGGTACGCGAACCGTTCATATAAACCGCTCGGATTCGTTCATCCGTTTGAGCAACCCCTAGTATTAAATCAAACATTTCTTTTTCAGTTCTCATGTATTCCCCTCCAAATCTTCAAACATACTAAACATAGCATAGCGCAACTGGGATATTTTTACTTCCATCTTCTCATATAGGTCACTAGCGTTGCATAAACCTTCACTATAAAATAAATTGAATATTCAAACATGCTATCGATGTCAACAAAACAAAAGGTCGAACTCTCCTTAGAGGTAGCTCTGTCCATTTGGCAATTTATGTATATTCGAAATGAGTTCCGACAAACCTGTTTCTGGCTCTTGCGATTACGACGATTCGCTTCGTTTACGACCCGTTGACTTCCGACTCGGTGGACGATGGATTCGGTTCAGCCAGTGCTCACTCGGTTTCCACAACAATACTTTTAGCCACCGGCTTAACTGCAGCAGAGAATGTGGCGTCTTCGTGTCCTGTTTCACCAGCACCAGCAGGCAAAAGGCAATCAGCCCGATCCAAATCTGGTTGTGAACAGCGCGATCGCTTGTTCCGTAAAACCGCTTGATTTGCAGATGCTGCTTCATCCATTTGAAGAACGTTTCTATCGCCCAGCAGCTCCGGTACATCGCCGAAATTTCATCGCTCGTCCGATCAAAGTGGTTCGTCACGAGAATCAGCTGATTTCCCTCTGAATCGGCGGTTTCGATTATACGGAATTCATGCTTGGCTCGCTTTTGTGAGGAGCCGATCCGTACACGTTCGTCCATTGTCACCAAACTGCCAGCTGGAATCTCAAACGACTCGATCGGCTCAATAACAGCGTTGTTTTTCAGCCGTGTCACGAAATGAATCCCGCGCTCACTGTACGAGTCAAACACCTTGTAGTCCACGTAACCGCGGTCAAACACATAGGTGACACCTTCCTCGTCGATGAGCGATTCCATTTGGGTTCGGTCATTTTTCTTGGCGGGTGTGATCGTCGCGAGTTCAGGTAGAACGCCGTCTTCGCCAACAAAAGCTAGACGCAGATGAAGCTTAATTCCCGCTTTCGTTTTGCGAAATTGAGCCCACTGATACGTTTGCAGACAAAGCGAGACAGTCGTAGAATCGATGATTTTGATCGCATGCCGTTTCGCAGGAGTCGCGTGTTTCGCTAGGATTTTCATAGCCAATTGCTCGAAAACATGCCGCAGTAGCTCCGGATCGACCCCATTATTTTTCCGGCAAAGTTGACTAAACGAGATGGACTCAAACCCGAGCTCATGCTGGAAGGCTTGACTCAGCACATCATCTGCAATGCTCCTAAGGCCCTCCCGCTGATGCAGTTGAGCGTGCAAAAACAGCTTGAGATACGCAGTCGTCGTGAGCTTTTTAACATACGCATCCTGGCGAGTTTCAGCGATTCGATCTGTGAATGTTTTCGTAAAAATGGGTGCAATCCATTTACCAAATGAAGAAAATAAGGTATCCTTATCCATGCGCTAATCCTTTCAGTGGATTATGGACAGGTACTACCTCCCATATCTATTGTAAAGGATTTTTTTGCGCATGTACGATGAGATAACTCAATATTCCGAAAGTTCCAAAAACATTTATGCAACGCTAGTGTCCTAAGATATAAAAAAGACTATGCTCCTGCTATCTATCAGCAGGAGCATTACCAACATCACATTTTGCTATTAAGTTAGTCCTTACCTGTTCCATTGAGTTCCAACAATTCTTGATCAAGCTCCGTCGGCAAGACAGAGTAACAATATTATATGAATAACCCTGTGATTTAACACAGGGTTATTCTACTTTAATCGATTCTGTATCGTTTTGACCGAAGATCAAAAGCAGTTTCTCCACCTTCCATTACTTCACAAATCTCTTTTTTGATTTCAGGTTGTTCAATTGCACCTTCATAAAGCACCTCAATAGTCTTCTTTTCAGAATTAAGTGCAATAACATACTCTGCATCACCATTAACAGGAATATTGGCGTTATGAGTAACAATGATAACTTGCCTCTTTTCTTTACTCTTTCTCAATCTTTTTACAATTAATTGATAAATCAAATGATTATCAAGATCATCTTCAGGTTGATCTAGCAGTATTGGCTTATCGCCAAAAGACAAAATGAACGTTAGAATTGCAGAAGTCTTTTGTCCAGCTGATGCATTAGATAGTGGTTTGAATCCACTAGCATTATTGGGCTTATACAAAACTACAATCTCATCTTCAGGGAAGGTTAACTCTATTTCATCAATTTGAGATTCACCCAGCCCCCTTATTAAAGTTTGAAATCTCCCTCCAAAAATTGAAGTATTTGAGCCACTATTTCTAAGATCTATAAAATGTTTGTAAATAAAATCAATCTGCTTTTGAACATTGCCGTTAAAACCAATATCAATTAATCTATCTACATCTTCTTCGAAGCCACTTCCTCTTTGAAGAAGACTTCTCATTTGAGATCGATATGATTCCTTGTCTCTGAACGGTTTTATTTCTATCTTCAAATTATCAGAGTTCATAACACTATTTACAAATCTTTGCCTATGAATAGTTACATCTTTCCGAATTTGGATGTATTGCTTTTTTATCTCTTCTTTCTTCGTATGTTCTAATAATAGTTGTTCTTCAAGTTCTGTTATTACTTTTAGTTCTTGTTTTTTCTTATCTCCATTCACATGTAGCTGTTCAATGTTTTGTAAATCTTCAATCCCCTCATCGAGTAAGCTCTGTTTTTTCTGCTCGAAAAGACTATTCACATCTTCTTTGATTCTTCTCCAATCTGAATTCTCCAAATCAACCTCTATTTTTTCTATTGAAGTTGATAATTTTTCATTTATTGATTTTAATTCTATTGATAATTGCTTAATCTCATTTGAAGTGTTTTGATAAATATTTGAAAGTTCATCTCTATATTCTTCAAAAATATTATTTATCAAATGATTGATTTCAAATTTCTCAAAGTTTTCAATGAACTCTTTTAAATCATCTTTTTTATTATTAAGTATCTCTCGAACAGAATTCAGAATAACTGAATCTTCCTTGAAGGATTGATGTTCTTTATAAATTTTCTCAAAACCACTTTCTTTGTATGAAGTTATTTGTTTTTCATTATCAATGATTTCAGTTTGTATTTTATTTTTTGTACTTGTGCGTTGTTGAATTTTTCTTATTCGTGCAGTTTGTTCAAAGAATTCTAATTTCTTATTTGATAACTGTTCTGTTAAAACAGCCATTTCTGATATTGAGTTATCTATTCTATTTCTAAGCGCGTTAGGCGTTTGAGCAATCTCATAAATTTGTTTCTGTGAAAAGATATCGAGATCAAAAAACTCTAAAAAGCCGTCAAGTTCTACAACACTATAGCAACATTCCTCTGGCAACCACTCTTCAATTTTCGATTCCGAATTTGTTTTTGTAAAATTACTTACTGAGATTTTATACTTCACATTATTCCGATAGAATATAACTTCAATTTGAGTTAAATCCTTCAATACTCCCTTTTTATCCCTCAGGTCTTTAAACTTATAAAAATCATGTTGCTCCTTGTAAATGCTTTCCAACGAAGAAAGATCTTCTGATTTATTTAATACCCCTCTTAGGAATCTAAATATACTAGATTTCCCAGTACCTCTCCCTCCGATGATTGTTGTTAACTGAGGGCTAAATTCCACATAAAAGGGTTGTAGACTATTTGTTACTTCTGTCATTGAGATTTTAATACTCTTAATCCACAAAGCAGGAATTTTATATGGGTTATGTTGCGTATTAAAATCATTTCTAACTCTAAATTTTGGTATAAGTAGTGCTTGTCTTAAACTCTCCAAACTCACACTTTCACTCATTTTTATCCAAGTATATCTATTCCCAATTCCCCACAGTCCATGTTGTGAATCGCCTTCTGCGTGAGGATTATCTGAAAACGTCAATATAGTAGTATTATTAGTAAGTGCTTGATTTACAGTACTTGCCCACTCCTTCCTATAATCAGTACTAATTGATTGACCATAATAATTGTCTAAGTTGAGAATTATTTGTTCGTTTGTAAACCTCTCTTTTTCAACAAATTCTTTATGAACAACTTGTACCGCCTGAATTGATTTTTTTTTCAAAAACAAATCCCGGTTGGCATATCCTGCTTCTGATATGCCATTAAATTCATCAATATGTGCAGGAATTATTAAAGCACCCTTCTGCTCAGCGATTTTTGCAACTTGGTCTAAAGACTTATTTGAAAAAGCCGTCTCTTGTGCAAAGACCGATCTTTCTATGCCAGTCTCGATTAAGAAGTCTTCTACATCAACCCTACCTTTATCAATGTCAAAAATTATAAGCAAATGCACCTTAGCATCACTGCAAGTAATCTCAACACCTGGAAAAACAATAAGTTCGGTTTCAAGTGCCGCCTGCTTTATTACGTCAATCCATTCACCAGTATTGTGGTCAGTAACCGCAACACACTTAAGACCTTGATCTAAGCATCTTTGAACCCAATCCTGAGCTGAAACGTTCTTATCTTTAAAGCACTTACTGGCTGGTGTATGTAAATGAAGATCACACTTGTACCATCTCGTTCCCCTGTATTCCAACTCTCTTCCCCCTAGTATTTTCTAATTGGTGACTATATTCAACAATTAACAATTAGATCCTGCAAAAACAGCCTATTTTAGATAAAATTCGAATCTACTCACTATATATTGTCACAAGAAGATACCTCTAACGTGCTAAACCACAAAAACGGCATTTCTGCAGTTTGATTATATGGTAATGGTCGAGTATAAGGGATCGAACCCCCGACCTCTCCGCTCCCACCGAATCGCTCTCCCAACTGAGTCAAACCCAACAAAACTAGCTCATGCTGAAAGCATGAGCTAGTGCAAAGTCTATTGTTTTTAAAATATCGTTTAAGCGTTCCCTATTAGTTGTTAATACGATGTATTGACACTACCGCCTCAACATAACTTAACTATTTGACCGCACACTATATGGCACCATCGATGCTAACTCCATTGAACAAGTTGGGGTAGATATTAAATACGTGCAAAATTTTATTAATATTGGCATACGAGGTTATCGATCCTAATGTCGGTATATCTTCAAACTTAAAATATCGATCATTTATACTACCTGAATACTGTTGCAATAAAAGCGATACAAAGAATTTTTCACCTGAAGAAATTGATTTCACTACATTTTCTAAATGATCAAAATTTATACCAACTACGTTTGTATTTTTATCAAATGCGCCCCGCCTAATCAATATACAATCTCCGAACTCTAATAATGGAGTATCGAAGATTTCTCCCCATAAATCTTTAATAAGTTTAAATTTTGTATATTTCTGATACTTCGTTTTTAGACATAACTCCAATTCTGATAAAACTTTTGTTAAGATATCTATTTGAATATTAGCTTTCTCAAGTGAAAGATTATTACTTTTCACAGTTCTCCCACCCAGGATATATTCCCTGTTTGATATTGTATTATCATGTGCCAGTCTATTTCTATACTCCGAAACCTCCTCAATTGCACTTCTATCAAACGTTAATTCAATAGCCATAAGTCTTTGTGCTGTTTGCAAGAGAGCTAACGCATTACCTTTTGAAATAGACTTGATTTCAGCATTAATAATAGTATCGAGTATATAATTAGAAGAATAAATATTATTAAATATATCCGAATTTTTAATTTTCGGCTGTTTTTCATCTGATAATTTTTCGGGAAATGCAGCCAGTATGCGTCGTAAAGCCTCACAAACACTACTTTCAAATAAAGCAAATGAGTAAACAAAAAATGCTTCATAGTTATTTTTATCCAATTGTGCAGACATATCTTTAATCTTTTCAATATTTACTTTAAGGTCATTAGTCAGTTCTTCGCAAATAAGTATCCTCATTCTAAATTCACTCCCCTTTATTAAAATAATTAATAAAAACTAATCATGATCGGGTGATCAATTTTATGGAAGAGAGAGTCAACAGCGGATACTTAGCTCTTATACTCTCATTATCAAGTGGCTCTATAATACCGTAATATACAGTATAAAGGTTACTAAAAATAGGGATTTTATTTCCTTAGTCTAAGGCAAACCATTTGGAAGGATCGTTTATGTCGAACTTCATGAAAATACTTCTGTTGCTCCGTACTCCACTAAATAATATCTTCAAACGCAACTATACAGTCAGCCAAAATATTTAGAAATTCTACAATACACATTCTTATTAGAACCATTAACACCTCGACTATCCCTAAACTATATAATAATGTTTTCTAAATATCTCAACTTACCTAAAAAAAACTACAACACATCGCATATGAAATCGGTACAAAGACATCCACAAAAATAACAGCTTACACTGTCTATGTATGTATGTCTATAGATACGAACAAAAGCCCAGACCGTGTACGGTTGGGCTTCTACTTACAGGTAAATGTAGCTCTTAAAAGCTAATTTCTCACTACCGACACACAGCACTCCACATGTGAGGAGACAGTAATAGGAAAAACTTTCACCTATATCAAATCGTCAACTCCACCCGATTCCCTTCCCGATCATACACAATCCGCTCCACTAACTTCTTCAACGCCCGATTCTTCTCTTCACTCGTCACCGAAGTGCTCCACAACTCCCTAAACTGACCAACTCGATCATATATCTGCTCCACAGTCGGGTAATTCCCTACAGCCTTTTGCAAGTCCTTCAATCTTCCTCCAGCTTCTATAATTACACATAATTTCAGTGTCTCCCTTTTTATTTGCCAAATCGTTATCACTATAATTCCAATGTGGCACAAGCTTGTCAAAAATCAAATATAAATCAATATACGGATTGTTGTACCCTAATCTAAAGAAAGAAAGCCCGTAACCCCCCTTTCCGCTTCAACCCTAATCACATTCCATCCCCAACGCCTCCACCTTACTATCCGCTCCCCACTGCGCATAGCAATCTCTAGCCTGCTTAAGCAGGTAACCCGCATACTCCTCCGAACCCGCCCGCTTGTAATACACACCCGCGCGCTCATGAGCCAGCGCCTCATAGCGGATAAACCCGCTAGCCTTAGCTGCGCTAAGCGCCATATCATAACAGTGGGCTGCTCTGCGCCCACTGCGTCCATGCTCACTCCCACTGCGTCCACGCTCACTCCCACGGCGCTCACCATCTCGGCTCCCCCGACGCTCACCGCTTCGGCGCCCGCCCCATCCACGCTCAGCATCTGCTGCTTTCATCAGCCACAGATGCTGCGTAAACACGCCTGGATTGGCCTTAGCCCAATCCACGACCATCCGCTTACCGCGTCTCATAAGCCGACGCGCATGCATCTTCCCTCTCAAACCTAGCTCCGCATACCGATCACTAAGTATTAAATACGAGAACAGCACATACTCCTCCATAAACAGCGAGCCCGCAAGAGAGCCAATCACAGCCTGCGCATCCATGACCGCTCCATGCGCGAGCTCCAGCTCCCCCCGGAGATACAACAGCTTCATCCGATAAATATGATAAATAGCGATGCCGGAACGATACTGGCTCGCCCTCAATCTTTCCAAATAATCGGCTTCACGGAAGCCCACTCCGTCAAACGAGTTAGGATCAGGCAGCTTGCCTGCCAGATTCAGATAATACTGCCGAGTAAGCTCAGCTGTATCGAGCGAAGCTTTATACTGGTTTTGCCGGATTTGACTTATGCTTGCCTCTATATCTCGAATGAGCTCAGGGAGAGTCATCGACGGATGCCATAAATTGCGGTAATAAGCCGCATGGGAATGATACATGAGATCTCCGGCCTGCTGGCTGGAGGACATCGCTCGCTGGAACCACTCCTGTAAAGTATCCCAAGGCTGCTTCCACCCATGGCTGAACAAGGAATAAAGGGTTAGTACCGGTCCGCGCCACTGAACATCGTTGAACTTCTCGTTAATCCGCACACCTAACTGTCCATATGTATAAGCCTGCTCCTTGTCGCCACTGCCCGAAAGCAGCATGGAATAACCGATGAAAGCAAAGGAAGACTCGGTCGCGACTCCGTGCTGAAGGGTAAGGCCGACCTTTTTTAATGCAAGCAAGCCGAACAGCTCGGCCTGCCCAGATATAAATGCGGAAGGGAACATATTGATCAACAAACGCATTTTCAACAGCACCGTAGGATCTCGCATTATCGGTCCGGACAATAGTTCATCAGCGGTTTTACCACGGAGCGTCAGCTTCGTCTTGATGAGATCCCTCAGCAAATGCAGCTTCGTCGGCTTGACGGGGAGCGATACACCTAGCAATTGGAGTCCTACCCGGCCTGCCTCCATAGACTCGGACAGCATCCCAAGATACATATAGTAGGAAGCCTGCATCGCACGAATCTCAGCTGCCGCGTAGGGGCTGGCTGCCTCGCAAAGCAGTTCCCTACAGGCATCCTCAGCTGCCTGCACCCGCCATGTTAAATAGCCGCATTCGGCATATAACCGATTAACGAGAGGACGCAGCCATGCCGTCTGAGTCAAGCCAGATTCGGGAAGCAACGGACGGATTCGGTCCAGCAGCAGAAAGGCCGTGTCATATCCGTGAGCCTGTTTGGCTTTGTGGGCTGCTCGGACGACTAACAGAATCGCATTCATCCGCTCATTCGCATCCGCAAGCGCGTACAGTCCATAGTTGAGATGGATAGCAAGACTGACCAGGCTATCTTCGAAAGGCTCGTTGTTCAGCCGCTTCATGAGCTGTTGAGCCAGACGCAAATGGTTAATGTCTGCCTCATTCTCGCTCAATCGCTCATAAAAAGCCGTCTGCAGACGATCATGGCGGAATCGATATAGTAGTTTGGATAGGAGCTGCATAGATTCAGCTTCTGCTGTCAGCAGCTCCGCTCCATACGGCATCAGCTCACGAGTTGTCTCGCAAGCGCTAATCAGTTCTTCCTCGAGCGCGATTTCAAGCGCCTCTAGCAACTCTTTTCCATTCCAATGACCTGTTCGCAGCAGCAGCTCAAAATCGAACTCACGGCCAATGATCGAGGCTAGCGACAGGACGTCTGTTACATCTGGCGTTAAGCGGTGCAGCTTGCCGATCAAAAAATGATCCACATCCCCGCTCCCTGCTAGCTCATCTAGCAACTCTTCTCTCCATCGCCATTCATTCAGCAATGAGTCGAAATAGAGACCGCCGCAGCGATTCAGCTCAGCCAGCAGTAGGTGAAGGAAAAAGGCATTGCCCTTCGTGCTAATGGTAAGCGCTTTTGCCAGCCGCTTCCGCTCTGTCGTTTTCATCGACAAGCTCTCTCCGATTAAAGCCTCAACATGGTCCTGTTCCAACGGTTCCAGGTGGATGTCAAATGTGCGTGGAGTGGCCGACAATCGCGCCAACCCTGCAGCAAAGCCTGATTCAAGCTGCTCTTCCCGGTATGCCAGTAACACTAAAAGACGACATGACTGCTCCGCAGACGCCAGTTTTTCCAGCAATAGCAGACTCGGAGAATCCGCCCATTGCAGATCATCGAGGAAGAGGACTACAGGCGGCCCGTCCGCAGTTAAAGCCGTAATAAAACGGACAAATATCGAGTAGAACCGATTGGACTCTTCCGTTGGATTAAGCGGTTCAACAGCTGGCTGCACTCCGATCAACTGCTCTAACTCTGGGATGAGTGCCGTGATGAGAGCTCCGCAGCCTTGTAAACTCTCCATCAACGTTGGCGCCGCTTCCTTGAGCCGCAAGTTTTCGGGAGTGCCCATCATCCGTACGAACCATCCGCGAAAGGCATTCGCAATTGCCAAATAAGGCAGATCACGATGGTTAGAATCGAACTTCCCCTCCAAAAAGTAGCTGCCCGGCCAACAATAGACTGCGGACTTGAGCTCGTGGACGAGAGCCGTTTTGCCAGATCCTGCCGTCCCGTGAATGAGGCCGAACATGGGAGATCCTGCAGCACTGCTTCGCAAAGCTGCCTCAAGTAGATCCAGCTCCTCCTGTCGACCAAACAGCCGCTGCGAAATACGGAAACGACTGCGCAGCTCCGCTTGACCTGGCTTGCCATATGTCCGCCCTTCAAAGGCTTGGAGCAGATCAGCCTTAATGCCTAGAGCGCTTTGATAGCGATCTTCGGGATCTTTGGCGAGCAGCTTCATGATGACATCGGACAAAAAGGGCGAGATCGCCCCTCCAGTGGCATTGAAAGGTGAAGCCGGCTCTTTGGTCAGGACACAGTGAATCTGTTCCGCCAGTCCCTGCTCTCGATAAGTTGGCATTCCAGTCAGCCATTCATATAGAAAAACGCCGAACGAGTAGTAATCCGTTCGATGATCGATTCTGCGATTCAAACGCCCCGTTTGTTCCGGAGAGCGATAAGGAAAGCTTGCCTGAGGCTGATCCTCGCTGCTAAAAGGGGGCTCTTTGCCTGATATTTGGGCCGCGAGGCTCAAATCGATCAACTGGATGTGGTTCTGTTGCCGATTCCAGAGTAGATTGGATGGCCTAAAGTCCCTGTGGACAATATTCAACTCATGCAATTCGCATAGCAGATCGCAAATCATAATGGATAACTTCAATTTTGTGCCGAGGGGAAGCTTGTCTCTTTGGATAACCTCATCAAGAGAATCTCCGCCTGCGTCTTCCAAAACAAGTTTATAGGAGCCCTCAACCGACTCAATAGATATCGGGCTAGCCGCCCAGGAAAACTGTTTGCTCAGCGCTTCATGCAGCATATATTCCTGTTTAAGCCGCATTACATCAAGGGAGTTACCCGCCCAGGGCTGAAATTTTTTGACGATAATCGGTCGTCCCGTTTCACTCTGGAGTCCGCGGTACACAATGGTTCGAGAAGAGGAAGTTACGATTTGATTCAAATCGCAGCCCTCTCGCGCGAGCATCAACGCTTACCCCATGAGCCAGAGGCTCCGGGTACGATCTCGGGATCAAATTTGCATATATAGGCAGCTGCAAGCCACATGATCCAGCAGTTGACGCCGAAGAAAAGATAACCGAAGTAGCCGAGAATCGGCATTTCCGAGAAGAGGTGGATTTTGTCCAGGTAAGGAACCGAGTACTTCCAGAAGTTAGGATTCGTGATGGTTTCGGAATTAAAATAACCGCTGCCGAAGTTCCAAAGCTCCCAGAATAGGCCGTTCAACAGCGTAGCGATGGCGATAAGAAGAATCGGCGACCAATTGCCGTTGCGCAGAGGAGTAAACGGAGTCCATAACCCGGCAATACCCATAGCCGCCGACAGCAGTGGCACCAGGGCGACCCATAATACCCAGAAAAGCTGGGACGGAAAATATCCCATGCCAAAGGCAAGAATAACGCCGGCTCCATAAAACAGCAGCAGCATTTGGCGTGACACCTTCAGCTTTGGCCCATTGGAGTAACGTTTACGCAAAGCGGGAAAAGTGAGGAGCAGCGTATACCATTCAAAAATTGCGGGAAGCACGGTTGTATAAGACAAGGAGAACCAGAACACATTGCCAAAGTCGGATAAAATCGTATTGTTCGGATAATACCAATTCGCTAGTACAAAAAAGTTGAGATATTCAAAAACAAACCAGCTGAAACAGGAAACGATGGCGAGAATTTGCATTAAATGCGGCTTTTTGGCCAAAATGGAATTGCCTCCGCTGCGCTTGTACACGACGCCGTCCAGCAGAAGAATGAAGGACCACCACAGCGGTACAAAGCTGAATGCATTGAGCAGCGGCAAAGCGGGAATGCGCACCCACATCAGCAGCCAGCTTATGACCAGCACAGGCAAGCTCCACCAGAACCAGACCGGATAACCGCTTGGCGCAGCTGCCGTTCGATTAGCGACCCCATGCTCAGCACTCGCAGCTGAAAGGTTCGAAACATCCGTTGCGCTCTGATGCATATCACCGACAGTAACTGTCGAACCAGAGCCTGATGCAGTCACATCAGAACCGCCCTCATCTACCGCACGCTCTGCGCCATTGCGAAAGCCAAACCAGCGCGGTACGAGCAGAAATAACGTGATCAGCAGCGCCACGGCACATGCAAAAATGAAAAATCCGAGGCTGAACCCTGGCGGCTCTACCGTTTTTTGCGCGGGAAAGCTTCCATAACCCGGCGGCAGCTCACCCCAGCGAACAATACTGCCGATAAGCGGCAGAACAAAAATCAAAAATGAGGTACCAATTAGAATGGCTGGCTTTGATAGATTCTTTTTCATCTAAATCCTCCTTTGGATTTGTGAATTGATCTTCGGGCTTTCAATCTACTCTTCTATATGTATTTATTTTGAAAAATCAACACTACTATTGTCGAACATCTATTGGTATTATTTTACCTTTTCGACCTAATTCTTTCAATAAATCTCTTGCTCATAGCAAAAAGCCCGGAAGCGCAGTGCCTGATAACTCAGACAGAGCGCTTCCGGGCTGTACTATACCATTTAAAATGCGAATCCAATTCCGCCCTCTCCAGCATGAGTTCCCATGACCGGACCCATGCAGGACAGATATACCTCGCGGAACGGATGTTTTTGCAAAATGCGCTCCTTAACCTCAAGCGCCAACTTCTCGTTATTGCTATGCACAATGGCAATTGCCGCGTTCTCATAATCATGCTGTTTCTCATCCAGCTTGGCAATCAGGCTGTTAACGGCCTTGCGGAAACCGCGCGTTTTCTCCACGACTTCAATCGTGCCCTCTTCGTTGATGCGAAGCAGCAGCTTGATGTTCAATACGGAGGCAACGCCTCCAGCCAGACGGTTCAGACGGCCGCCCTTGATTACATTTTCAAGCGTTTCCAATGTAAAATAGGCCTTCGTATCCTCAATAAGCTGCAGGAGCTTCGTCTTGAGCTCTTCGAGGCTTGTACAGCTTTCCGACCACTTGGCAGCAGTTGATACGATCAGCGACAATCCGCCGGAGAACGTTTTGGAATCCAACACTTCGATTTTGCCGTCAAAGCCCTCATCAACAAGCATATCACGGGCAATTATCGCAGATTGGTAGGTGCTGCTTACATTAGCTGACATACAGATGACTAACAAGTCAGTCCCGCTCTCAGCTCTCTTGTAAGCTTCCAGAAATTGAGATGGATTAGGGCTAGATGTTGTTGGCAGTTTATCAAAAGTTTTTAGTTTGTAGTAGAAATCATCAATGCTCGAGTCCTGGGGCAAAGGGCCGTCGGAAAACATAACCGGAAGCGGAATCACTTCGATACCGTATTGTGCTTGGATATGTTTAGGAATGTCAGAACCGCTATCTGTAAAAATCTTGATCGGCATAAGAGGGCTCCTTTCGTTCAAGCCATTATACCGATTAAAAGATGTTGTCAGTAGTCACAAATATAACTTGTCAAATTCGAATATTTGTGATAATAGAAAGCGGTCGACAAAAATATGTCACAAAATGTCGTGAGCAGAAAACTTATTAAGAGTCCAACTCGATACCGCGAACTTTGGAGAACACCATCGTATCCTCCAGCCCCCCTTGTGTGTTGCGACAACTCTGGCGCAGGATGCCCTCCAGGGTGAAGCCGCAGCGACGGGCGACATTAGCGCTCGGCGTATTAAGGCTGTCGCAGCGGATCTCGATCCGGTTTGCGGCCAGCTGAGTTGCAGCAAATGCAGAAATGGCTTGGACTGCTTCCGTTATATAACCTTTCCCGGCTTCGCTCGCGCGCACCCAATATCCAATCTCAAAGCTGCGGTTATCCCAGTTGATCCGATGCAGACCGCTGCTGCCGACCAACCTTCCCGTTTGTTTATCGATGAGCATCAGACGCAGGTTGGAGCGCTCCTGGAAAGCCAGTGTGGCTTGACGAATATTTACCTCGGATTGTTCCTGAGTCGGAGCGCTTTGCGCCCACGGCATCCACGGCTTCAACTGATCGAGACTTTCCAGTATCGCTTCATTTACCGCCTGGCCGTCACCGAAGCGCGGAGCTCGAATCAGTAGGCGGCTGCTTTCAAACGAATCATCAAAATCAATCATAATCGGACTAATCTCGCTCATCCTATCGACCTCCTAGAAAGAATGTTCCTATCATACCTGATCGTGGAAGTTTCGGATATATAAGTTTTAATCTGGGAATATAACGACTAAACTTGCTGCTTGAGCCAGTCCTTCTTCCGATCATAGGAGTAGTTCCTTTGTGGTTTAATCTCCTTTATAATTATTCATATTGAATAACTATATCGACATGAAGAGATTGGAGTGTTCATCATGGGATTAAAACAGAAGCTGACTCTTGTCATCAGACGTGTACGAGGCATCATGAAATTCGGCAGAAGAGGTTATTCATTTCGCGATGCCCCATCAATCCGCGGCAAGGTGTATGTCAATCATTTTGGCGAGCTGATCATTGGCAAAAGATTTTCTATGGTGGGCAGGCCCTGGCATAGTCAACTTACGGTCGACAATGGAGCCAAGCTTGAATTCGGCTCCAATGTGTTCATCAATGCGGGCTGCGGCATCGCCGCCACAAAATCAATCACGATAGGCAACGATGTGCGCATCGGCCCCCGGACAAGCATCATGGATAGCGATTATCACCGACTGGATGCGGATTCAGATTATAGCGACCTGTCCAAGCCGGTCACAATCGGCAACAATGTATGGATCGGCACTCGCTGCACGATTCTGGCCGGCGTAACGATTGGCGACGGCGCGGTCATCGCCGCTGGCAGTACCGTCATTCGCGATATTCCCGCGAATACAGTTGCTGGCGGAACGCCAGCCAAGGTCATTCGCCATTTGAATATTCCAGAGGGCTGGATTAGGGGCTGACTTATGGCATTTTCTGAGTAGCTGGGTAGCTGGCCGTTGGAACGCTGCTATTCCTTTATTTTGAGCAGTATACAAAGAGAAGAGGATGTCCCAAAAAGATGGGAGAAGACTGAGCTTAGATCAGTCTTCTCCCATCTTTTCTGTAAAAGCTACTATTGAATCGCTCCCAACACTAACTAACCAAACTACTCCTCGCATATCAACCTGGCCATTCATGCGCTAACGAAACTCAGAGAGCTTATTTCCCATCAAACACGGGTTCATGTCAGTTTCGTTACGCATTGAAGTTCATTAGTTCATGAACAAATGAAGCTTAGAACGCCTACTGATTCAAATCGATTTAGCGCTATCAGTCTTGAATCCGACCTTTTCAAGCATCATCATAAATTCATACTTGAAAAACCACCGCAACTTGATCGTGCTTTATTGGGCATCAATGAGGATGCCATCTTTAACGATTTCATAACGTTCTAATTTAGTTAGAACTTGTTCAAGGAAATTAACGTCTGATTTATACTTCCGGGGTAAATTAAGATGTTGCATATATTGTTCATACAATACTGCCGAATGTTGATTTAGTTCTGCTTTTGCCCTGCATATATCTAACTTCGCTTTTGAACAATCAGCCCCATCAACATGTTTCAGCAAGGATACCTTCATAGGTTTCAACACTATTAAACGATGTCATCTATTATTCACTCCCGTTTTACTATCTTCCACTATTTAGTAGTGTAACTATAGTGATATACTTAACGAATGTCCAGGAAAATCCATTTCTTTAAGGAGGCTTTTATGATTAAAGATGAGTGGTTTACCGTACAACGTATCGATGACAATACATATGCAATTAGTGAATACGGACATTGGGAGAAGGTACATTCATTTTTATTGTTGGGTAGCAAGAGAGCTGTACTAATTGATACAGGTCTTGGGATTGATAACATTAAGAGAATAACAGATCAGCTGACAAGCTTACCTATCGAAGTTGTTACAACCCATGTGCATACTGACCATATTGGAAGCCACGCTGAATTCGATCGTATCTTTGTCCATAAAGGAGATGAAGAGTGGTTAGTTAACGGAATTAAAGGCTTAACCATAGAGCAAATCAGAAAAGATATTAGAAGAGATATAACGTTGCCTACTCCAAAATCTTTTCATCCTGATACATACCAACCCTTTCAAGGGAAGCCGACAGGTCTGTTGGATGATAGTGATGTAATTGACTTGGGCAATAGGAAATTAATTATTTATCATACTCCTGGACATTCACCGGGACATATTTCTGTTTTTGATGAGACAAATGGTTATTTATTCACTGGGGATCTGCTTTATGATGAAACACCAGTATTTTCTTTTTATCCTTCGACAAGCCCTGTTGATTTGGTAAAATCTTTAGCAAGAATTGCTGACATACCCGATGTCAAAATGATATACGGTTCTCATAATACATTAGGATTAACCCCTGCCATTTTAGATGAAGTGAAACATGCCGTTAAATATATGAGGGATAATGACCTCATTAAGTTTGGAACAGGAATTATTCAATTCAACGGTTTTAGCGTTCAGTTTTAATACTATTGTTTTACTATTGTTAAACTAGGATGAAGGGGAATATTACAAAAATGACCATGGAACAAAAAAGACCGTTACTTGAAATGATAGCTCTTATACTACTCATGATAGGGGGCATGTTGTTGGCTCCCCAACTAAAAACATTATTTTCATTGTTGCCCATTGTTTATTTTCTCGTGGAGAGAAGGGTGAGAAAAAGAGAGAGAGAGGAAATCGGTTTCAAATTTAAGAGTATTTCGAGGGATTTCAAGGAAGTCTGGTATTTCGTATTTATTGTTGGTTTCGTCCTACAATTGTTCTACCTTTACGTTTTTAAAAACTATTTCCCAGAAGTCATGATACACGTACAAGAGCGTGCTTCCTTTATTCAATCCTTCGATGGAAAACTATTAATCAGCCTGCTTGTACTAGCTTTAGGCGAAGAGATTGTATTTAGAGGATTAATTCAAGGGAGATTACAATGGATTGTGAAACCATTGCCCGCCATTCTTATTTCTTCATTCATTTTTGCACTGATGCATATAACATCTGGGAACCTGTTAGTTACAAGTTTGGATCTGACAACTGTATTTATTGACAGTGTGTTTTTTGGCATTATCTTTTATAAAACGAAAAATATTTATGTTTCGTGGTTAGCCCATGCCATCGCTAATATTGTTGCGGCATACTCACTGCTACATTTTATTTGAAGATATTCGTAAATCTTCTTGATTTCATCGACCATAAGAAAACCGCCTTCGTGAAAAGGCGGTTCATTGAGCTATTGTGTCCCGTTAGGATTCCTGTAGAGCGTTAATTTTGTGCTTTGCACAAAAACGAGCTCCTTCGGTAAGATGGGATAGTCACGGGTTATAGCCCTTTAGCCATCTTAAGGAGGTCACTCTATCTTGAAGTTTAAAGCTCAAGTTAAATCGCTTCCTGTTTTTTCATAATATACGTTGACAATAACATAAACACGATCACATAGGCAGCTAATATAAGGGCGCCATTCCAGTCTATTGCCGTTCCACCAACCAGATTCCAAGCACCATGCCCCAATTGGTAGGTCGGTGTGAATTCAGCAATTGTTTGCATTGTACTAGACATAGAAGCTGACGGAAACCAAAGACCACCCAAAATTGAAAGCCCCATGTATACCATTAGCGCAAGAACCTGGACCGCATCAGCATTTTTGATTGAACCAAGCAACGTGCCTAACGCCATGAACGAGAATCCGCCAATCCAGATCCAAAGCCCACTTTCTATCCAAACCGTAGAAGATAAATGAACTCCTTTACCAAATCCGCCAATAATAAACATCAATAAAACAATAGCTAAGTTAATCAAGCCTTGCGCCACCACTTTAGAAAGGATGTATGATCCAGAAGGGAGCGGTGTAATTTTAAGCATGCGGATCCAGCCTTGTGAACGCTCTTTAGAAATTCTTTGAGCAAACGAAGTTAAACCTGCACCTACCACACCGTAAACCGTCATCGACATTAGATAATAAGTAGCCCAATCCGTACCATTTATTTTCGCACCACTATCCATTGTACTGGTAAAAAGAAAAAAGAAGGCAACCGGCATAACCACCGAGAAAAAAACAAACCGTTTATTCCGTATCGTCCTCACAAGCTCCGCTTTACACTGGGCTATTGTCGCATTAAGTTTTGCATTCACCCTAAACCGCTCCTTTTAATTCATTTGTATTTTGAACGAGTGTTTGGAAGGCATCTTCCAGACCACCGCTTTTAATTTCAATATCACACATGTCGATATTCTTTTCTATTAGAGCAACAATCAATCGATCCGTATCACTGCTTGCGAGCTTAACTCTGCGTCCACTCCACTCCACGTTCGCAACTCCCGGAACAGCTCGCAAAGTTTCTGTTGTAACAGATGCTCCAGCTGTAAACGAGATGACGCGCCCTGTTGTTCCAGCTTTAATCTCACTCGGCGTACCATCTGCCACTAGCTTCCCGTTATTGATGACGACAATGCGATCGGCTACATTGTCCGCTTCATCTAAATAATGGGTCGTTAATACAACCGTCCGACCTCTCGCTGCCATTGTCCGAATCGTTTCCCAAAAAAGCTGACGCGAAGTAATATCCATCCCCACCGTAGGCTCATCAAGAAAAATAATTTCTGGATCTCCTGCAACTGCTAATGCGAATCCTAATCTGCGTTGCTGCCCACCCGATAACGATACCGCCATTTTATTCTTGTCTGTTTCCAATCCAGAGATATGGAGCAGTTGCTCCAGCGAAAGTGGGTTGGAATAATAATTACGAAATAAGTTAATCGTCTCCGCAACCTTCAAATTATCGATTACACTTACATCCTGCAGCATCGCGCCAATTCGATTGCGCACTTTAATATCACGCGGATCTTCTCCGAGCAACTTGACCTTCCCGCTTGTCGGAAGCTGCAAACCAAGAATCATCGATATAGTTGTTGTCTTTCCTGCTCCATTGGGACCAAGCAGCGCCACTACTGTTCCACTTTCCACATTCAATGACAAATCATCAACCGCCCTTTTTCCTTTATATTCCTTTGTTACATGTTCCAATTGAATGGCTAGTTTTTTCATAAATTTCATTCCTCCTGTGATTTTGTTGTCTTCTTTTGTCTATACACATCATACGGCACCGATCGTATGTTTATAACTGGCTTCCACCACGCTCTACTGCCCGTTAGCTTAATATGAAATTTATTTTTTACGTAGAAACTCTGCCTCTTGTATACTTTCTTTTAGCCAGATAGGAGCCATTGGACTATTCAGTATTTCAACAGTTGTCATCCAATACACAGCATCAACTTCATCTGGACTCTTAACATAAGATTCACCCTTGTCAAACTCGCAAAGGAAAACAATATCAATAACTTCACTACCATTGTCTAATATAAACGAGGTGTTTCTAACAAATTTAATCTTATCTTTTACCTTTACTCCCACCTCTTCAAAGAGTTCTCTTTTGAGGGTTCTTTCTAATATATCTTTGGTGTTCCCCTCATTTTTAACTGTACCTCCAACAAGAGAAAGAAGTCCCCCAGCGTGTTCCTCTTTCATACTGCGTCCAATTATTAGCCACTTATCCTCTTGAAAAACAGCTCCTTCTACATTTACGTAAAACATTGGTAGTACCCCTTATTTTCCGTTTTATAGTCAACTTCGCTTAGAAAGATGGCATATCCTTCTTTACTAACCAGTTAGCTTAATGAGGCCACGACTCTAGCAACCTTATTTACCAGCGATGGTCGGATACTCGGGAGATGCTGGAGCCATTAAAAAAGCGAATACCTGAGTTAGAAATGGAGTTCGACCCTTATCAGATTAGACTCTATTTACGTTAGCGGAATAAAGGATTTATCTTGGTAGTTGTAGAATTTACTAGCGCTATGTGAACCGAGGTAAGAACTTGTATTTTCTTTCTATTATATACCAGCCTTTTTAGTAATTCATGAAACATAAAAAGGAGTTGGCATGTATGAAGCTTAGGCAAGGCACACCGGAAGAAGCAGGACTGTCCTCGAAGAAGATTTTTCGCATGGAGAAAATGGTAGAAGAATGGGCGAATAATAAAGTATAAAGTATTTCAAGCTTTTATCATCGTCGTAGCTCGTAAGGGTATTACCGTTAGCCATCAAGCTTACGGTGCCGCATCCCCAGGCGCAGAAGCGGCTCCACTATCGAGGAATACGATTTTCCCGCTCGCGTCGATTTCAAAACCGATTACGGCTACAGCGGCCATGATATTGGTTGAACGGGGATTACTCTGCTTAAGCTTTCCAGTGTCGTACTACATCCCGGAATTTGTAGGAGAAGGCAAACATAAAGTGCTTGTTCATCATTTGATGACACATACATCCGGACTCCGAAATATGGATGTCGCTGAGCATTCCAAAAAAATAGAAGGAAGAATCGACATCCCTCCAGCAGATGAAACCCAGCACCCTGCCATTCACCAAAGATTGTTTCTCGGTTATGACACGCCATTATGGAAGCCACCCGGAACGGAGATGTCTTACTGCGGCTATGGAGTGGAACTTCTTGGTGAAATTGTTCGAAGAAAAAGCGGTCAATCGCTTGAACAGTTTTGCAGGGAAAATATATTCAACCCGATGGAAATGGACGATACGTACTTTATCGTTCCAGAATCGGTGCATAACAATGTTATAAGGCGAGCGGAGGATGTACCGGGAGGGAAATGGTTCCATACACCGGAAGCGCTGACATTGCCGTCTGCGGCGGGTGGTGCATATTCCACCGCACTTGACATTGCTAAATTCGGACAGTTGTTTCTGAACAAGGGCAAATACGGAGAGGAGCGGATTTTGAGCTCCGCTGCCGTCAATGAAATGACACGCGACCAAATCCCTCATGTATCTTCAACTTATGGATCGCAATTTTTTATCGATGCTTCTTATGGCTATTGCTGGCCGGTTAACGGCAACAAAAAAGATAGTGGTGACTTGTTTTCACCGAAAGCTATTGTTTGCGGGGGAGGAGGCGGAGTCAATATAACGGTTGACCCACACTATGAAACCGTCCAAGTTATCTTTTCTGTGGAAAGCAACATAAACGATGGGCATGATGTTTGGTTCCCTTGTATGAATTTATTCAATAATACCGTTATAGCTGCGATTGAAGATTGAGGCTGCATTATTATATAAGGCTGTCCGAAGCAAGCTATCAGTTGGAATAGCTCAACGAGGCTGCCGTTTCTTAACGGCAGCCTCGTTCTGGTGATTGTTAAGTTATAGTTCCCCGTTAGCTTGACAGTTCCACCATCGAATTTGTCAGTCTCATTCATCCAGTTTGCAGCTCTTATTTCGGGTCTTGCCAAATATGAAACCTATTGCCATCTGGATCTTCAAACCAAAACTTCAAACCACAGCCCCCAAAATCTTCAATAGGCTCAACGGAAGCTCCGCTGCCAGTTAAAGACTGATGAAATTTGACAATATCCTCTGTTTCAAAAGTAAATGGTGATATTACAGCTCCATCGCCTCCTATGAAATTCGAAGTTTGCCCTGGAGATCTGGAAAGGAATAACCACATCCCACTGCCAAGTAACATGATCTCGCTTCCAGGTCTCACCCTGCTTAATCCCAAATGTTTTTCATACCACTCCGCTGCCTTTTGAGGATCAGCAACTGGAATGTAAATACAATTGACCGCTTTCAAAAGCGGTTCCTTGATTTTTTCTTTTACTGTTTGTTCCTTTTCACTCATTTTCGCTCCCTCTTTTCATTTGCATATTAATTGACAATATTCCACAGATTGAACCTGACTCCTTCTATTTCGTTCCAAAGTTCTCCGTTAGATCAGTTTTAGATTTTTCAAGTTCAGCTGTGTAAAAATTATTGGCAGCATGCTGCTCTGCAAAGGAAAGGACCTTACCATTATTGGAATAGGATGAAATGTGACATAGCCTTCTAAATTGCAAGAAATGGACATCTTGCATTTCATTTGCACCGAATCCAGAGATCCCGTTCTGAAGCAACATATCTTTCACTTACAGGTCTGTCAAATCTTTTGTGTAAACTCTCTTAAGAGGTTGCTCCCCTCGGGGAGCAGAATGAAATTCACTTGAGAAAATGCCCGATGCAATCCGGGAAAAAGACGGATAGCTGGAGAAGCATTTGCCCCCAGTTTTGAACGCGGCCTGTCCATTTGCGTGTCACGTCCATCGTGGCCAAGTAAAGCATTTTGAGCAAGGAATCATCTGTTGGAAAGATACTCTTGCCTTTCGTCACCTTGCGCAACTGACGGTGGTAGCTCTCAATGATGTTGGTTGTGTAGATAATCTTGCGAATTTCTGCGGGGTACTTAAAGAAAGTCGCGAGCTCGTCCCAGTTGTTGCGCCAGGATTTCACAATGAGCGGGTATTTGGTACCCCATGTTTTCTCGAAGCGATCGAGCTCTAGTAACGCCATCTCTTCGTTGCCTTATAGATGGGCTTCAGGTCCGCGGTGACCTTTTTGATGTCCTTGTAGGAGACAAACCGCGTGGAATTACGGATCTGATGGATGATACACTTCTGGATTTCGGTCTGCGGATACAGGCGGAGATTGCTTGCGTGAAGCCGTTCAAGTTGTCGACACAGGTGATGAGAATGTCTTGGACTCCGCGGTTTATCAGGTCATTCAGGACATTAAGCCAGAACTTGGAGGACTCGTTCTCGCCGATCCACATGCCGAGTACATCTTTGCAACCCTCTAAGTCAATGCCAATCACCATGTAAGCCGCCTTGTTCACAATCGCCCCGTCTTGCTTGACCTTGAAGTGAATGGCATCGAGAAAGACAACCGCATACACGGACTGTAGCGGCCGGTTTTGCCACTCTTTAATGAGCGGAATAATCTTGTTCGTCACGTTTGAAATGAAGGTCGGAGAAAGGTCGATTCCATACCGATTCTGCAGGTAATCCTGGATCTCCCGAGTACGTACACCTTTGGCGTAAAGGGCAATAATTTGATCCTCAATGCCAGTTACGTTAGATTGGTGCTTCTTCACGACAAGAGGCTCAAACTCGCCATCACGGTCACGATGGATGCTGATTTCCTGCTCGCCATACTCGCTTACGATGTTCTTCTTGCTCTTCCCATTGCGACTATTCTTCGTCTGCTTGTTCTGAATGTCATGCTTGGAGTAGCCTAAATGCGTATCCATCTCGGCTTCAAGCATCTCTTGAAGCGTCTCGGCAAACAGATCTTTTAGCGCATTCTGAGCATCCTGTGCGGAGACCAATTTGTTCTCCTTAATGAAAGCTCGTAGCTGCTCTTTCGTCCATAATCCCATGTGTACTCCCCAGCCTTTCGTATACGACCATTTTAATAGATTTGGGAGTTTACACAATCTATTTTACAGACTCTCGGCGGCGGATCACCAATTTTATCGAGTGTATCTCAACGTAATTCCCTAGGTCGTGTATGCAAACCTAGTCAAGACAAACTCGAACACAAATTGACCTTCTAGTTCCACCACGATTTCGCTTACCATTCTTGAATCAGTTGCTAGGGTTTTACTTTGAACAACCTACTAAAGTTACTTCTAAGTAAAAAAAAAACCACATGGAGATTAAACTCGCATGTGGCAAGAATTAAGCAAATATGCAGTTCACTTATCACTAAGAATAAATATAATAATCGAAACTAATAGACGCTCCGATTTCCCCAGCAAACTTAATAGTATCAAAATCGAAATAAATAGTCGGTTTATCATTGTTTTCTATATTTATAACTATTAAAAATAAAAAACTCAACGAAAATTGCTATTTTAATTCTATCAATACATCTCTTTTAGGCTCAATCATTTCAAGTATGCTTTTTAGCTGGTCATTTATATCAAATGACACTTCATATGAAGTACCATATGACCAGCAAGTTTCACTTCTGGGCCTATTAGACTTTGATAGTTCTCCCTTATGATATACATCGGTTGGTGTAATTCCCAATTTATCAGTTATAATTTGGGTCGAGAAAACATCACCTGTTATAACGAATTCCGCCATTACATTACTGTTTGTTTCTACCACTTGTCCCACTCCTTAATGCTATTTAATAAAGTAACCTGTGGCAGTCGGCTCTCCTTTCCCTCCTTTACTGCTGTCCCATAAAAAAACGCCGCAGGGAACTAAAAATTACACAAGCCGGTCACGACGTAACATTTAGAAACAAGCTGATGGTTCATATCGGCCATCTGCGCCACGCTGACCCCCTTTGTTCGATGCCAACGCAGCAACTCTCCAAGGCATCCGGATCATCATCTCTTACCCTGGCTGTACGTTGAAAATAAAGTGTTGCTTGATTTGACACGGTAAAATCGCCAGCTACGCAGAAATATAAGTCTTAGATTCGCAAATCAAGAACACGAGCTGCAGCTACTCGAGCCGCTTACCTTCGCCGGCGTGCCGTTCGGAAAGCCTAGACTTCCCAGGAGCGGAAGCCGCAGTTGATCGAGCTGGTCGCCGCTGTCAGCTCGCCGTTTTAACACCTTCGTCCAACTTAACAGTTCTAATCAATTTGAAAATACTTAAAACCACTTACAATTTGAACAATTACTTCGTTTGCAGCCCCTTCCTGATCCATTTTATCTATAGTTTCTACTGCCTGATGCGATCCTCTCTCAGTTAAATAATAAGTCCCCTCGCTCGCTTCAATCAATTTTCTATTGTCCTCAAAATAAATTTCAGGCTGTACCCCCCTTATATTATTATCAGGATCAGGATACGGAAATTCTCCAGCCAGTTTATAATACCGAACTATCTCTCTCTGCGATAACTTTGTATTTAATTTTATATATGCGATTACACTCCAGTAACCGCCGCTTCCTCCACCAACCCAATTACGCCCATTGTACTGTTTTTTCTCTAACAGAGTCGTTTCTGCAGGCAGAGGATAATTAAATAAGTTCTGTGCAAAGCGATTCGAAACTCTTTCTGGTTTACCAATATAAACAACAATTAAAACGATAATGAGTACAACAATCGTAAGTGAGAATAATGTTTTATAAGATGTCCTATACATAGTTACCTCCTTTTATCCTGAATTACGAAAGTGCTATCTCATAAAAACATAAAAAAGTGCCCTCATCTTTGGTAGAATGGTGTTTGCGAAGACAACATCACCCAAAGAGAGGAGCACCCATAAGGTGAAGTTTACCACAAAAATCACGTCGTTGAAAACGGAATTTTCTATGAGAAATACAACAAATTTTGCAGGCAGTAAAGTCATTCTAGGGTTCCTTGAAACCATCCGTTTCAATCAAGCCCTTAGGACCTTGGGACTCGCCAAATCGGTAAACGCGATTTCCCCCACGCATCGCATCTTGCAGTACCTTATCATCGGTTGGCTCTTGGGCTGCGAACGTCTTTTTCACTTCCGGTCGCTGCAAGGCGATGCCTTAGTAGCCCATGCGCTTGGCGGCCTTGTGCCTCATCACACGTTGTTAAACAAGGACTTGCTTCGTCTAGGTAAAGCCCATAATCAGTTAGCTCCAGCCCTCCGAAAATTAACGATCGAGATCATCGCGCCGCGGTTGCTGGGCTCACTGGTCCTCGATTTGGATTCCACCGTGGAGACCCTGTACGGGAATCAGCAAGGAGCCGAAGTTGGCTTTAATAGTCAGAAGCGTGGGCGCAAGAGTTATCATCCCTTGCTCGTGTACGAAGGTCGATCGCGGATGCTGGTGAACGCCTCCTTGCGCCCCGGCAATACAAGCAGTTCCACCGATGTCCTGTCCTTCGCCCAGCAAACGCTCGATATGCTTGCTTCCCACGACGTCCGCTATGCGCGGTTCGGCAAAGGCTTTGGCGGCGAGGAGTTCTACGCCTTCTCGGAGTCCCGTCAAATCGGGTACGTCGGCAAACTGAAATGGACAACCCGTCTTCAGAAACACGTACAAGCCTGTGAGCATTGGCAACGGTTTGTGGATGACGAATGGATCATTGAAGGCGTAACGGTCGCCTACCAAGCAACGAGTTGGGACAAGATGCGCCGGGTGGCTGTGATTCGCAAAATGCCACGATGGGATGGAGAGCAGTCACAGCTTGAACTTGACGTACTCTGGCAATACGAAGCCATGGTGACAACGGAAGCCTGGGAAGCCATCGACGTATGGCGTTTCTCCAACCAGCGCTGTTGCATGGAGAACTACATCAAGGAAGGCAAAAGCGGTTTGCCATTCACCGGATTCCAACGCAGTCTTTTGCCGCCAATGAAATCGACCTGCTCTTAAAGCTGCTTGCCTACAATCTGTTCGAACGATTTAAGCAGCATTGCTGTGAACCGATCCATCAATCCTATACTGTTCAGCGGTTCCGACGAGAGTTTTTCCATTGTGCAGGCGTGTTTGTAAGTCACGATCGTCAGATGACGTTAAAGCTGTCTGCATCATTTCAAAACCAGAGGGTCTGGCAGCGGATGGAACAAAAAAGTATTTTATTGGAATGAACGAGTAATTCCAAAATAAGTCTTGGAAATCCCGTTGCCTCTTCATTTGGGGAGGGGGAAGGTAACGGCTTATTTCATCCACTCTGGATTGAATCACAACTATCTCCTCCATAACTGGATGAGATGCCCAAGTCCGTTTTTCTCCAACGACTGATTCTATAGGCTTTCGTAATTTAGGTTTAATTTTAGCAAAAATCTCTAAATATAGACACGCCTATCCTACGTTGTTTTCCGTCGGACTTGAGTTGGTAATGAGCCAAACCTTCTGAATTCGCATAACAACCAAAAATCCGTCCCTGTTACCAGGAACGGATTACGGCTGCGCTTTCCTCCGAAGGATAATAATGTTTGTCCGAGCTTTTCTCGCCTATGGCGAACACCGAGTAGCCGAGAAAGCTGGACCGACCTTGGAATATTTCCCGGTATGCCCCGAACAATCGAGCTTGCTCCGCCCCATCCACTTGCTCGGAAGGTGAAGGATTCCACGGCTCGCGGGCCGCATACTCTCGTGCAGGGAAGCCTAGCTCCGCAAAGTAAAATGGCTTGTCCCACCGCTTCGCTATCTCTTCCAGCTCTCCGGCAACATCCTGCTCTCTTGCGTTAATCTCTGTCCGGCGCAGCGCCGCGGCAAGTTCCTCAACCGTGTTCACCAGTCGATTAGTCAGCTCAAAATAAGCCGCCACCGAAATGAAATCAACCTCTCCCCATAGCGGGTTATCTCGCTTTCGCTGGAATTCCACCCGGCTGTCCTCATCCCAAGAGGCCGTATACCACCAATTAGTTTTATACGTAATGAATCCGCTATAGCTCTTGCGCGCTTCTTTCAATAGCTTGACCCATTCCTCACTGTTGTCCTCCATATGAACCAGGTTAGAAGCAATGATAACGGCCTCCACCTGCATCGGCCCTGCAAGCTCACTTAGCAGAGGTTGCAGTACTTTGGCGTTCCAATTTTGGAAAAAAGCTGACTGATCCTGAGGTTTCCACCTCGTCTCCACCTCGCTGCCGCCAGCAATCCACGGATACGGCTCCAAAAGCACCCGTAGCCCGCGTGTATGAAGCTTCGGTATGAGCTCATTCGCTTTTTCCAGACTGGCCGCATCAAGCTCGAAGTCGCTCGCCGACAAATCCGCTATATTTACAGCTACGGGCACATTGACTGCATTCAGCGCCAGTCGCTCAGCATCGGCTAAAGCCTGCTCAATGGTGTAGTCCGTGGACAAACTTCCAGAGCGGATCTCTCCTTGAAGCAGCGAACGGCGCTCTGGTTCCCCGTCTTTAGCCCGCTCGTTGCCGATCCACCATACAATGGCGGAAGCGACAACGATGAGGCAGGCCGCCTTGAGCGCGGTCCGTTTATTGTTGGACATGCGGCCTGCCATTAGGCAACCCTCCGTTATCTTTTGCGGTATTTTCTCCAAATGAATACGATACCGAGCAGCAGCATCAATAACATCGTGCCGAGCAGCACGGCGAATATTTTGACTTGCCCGGAGCTCAGATTAACTCTCTCCGCGACCGAGTAGCTGTCATCCTCCGCAAAATAATGATGCAACGCTTTTTCCCAGCGGTCAACTAAAGTTGCATTGCCGACCAGCCCGGAGCCGTAGCTGCGCTCTTCCACGTATTTCTCCCCTTGAGCCAGGCTCTCGGCATTCGGAGCGGTCACGGCCAAAATTCCGGCCCCATCGCCAGCTGGCGATGAGATCAATTGCACCGATGCCAAGCGGCTGGCGAATTCCGGCAGCAGCCGCCGTTTTTCATTGCCGACAAATCGCTCAAAAGTTGAATCATAACCGAACCAGAGCTCGCTGCTGAGCGAACGCAATAGTTGGCTGTCCTGCGCCGTACTGGCAGCGATCAGATTGAGTCCTTCCAGCTCGGCTGCTCCCCATGCCTTGTCTGTACGCACCTGAAGCGAGGCGCTGTTATCCGTCAAGAAGGAACCAAGTCGAGCAGCCATACGCGCCTGCAGGCTGAAGTTTTGGTTCGCAGATGGCGCTGGTACGACGAAAGCAGCCTCATTCCAGCGGCCGTTTTTGACAAAAGGCCAAGGATAATGCTCCAGCAGCAGCGCCCGCTCATCCTCTGCCGGCAGGCTGATCGTCGAATCCGGCTCGATGTACGCCCAAGGCGTCTGCTCACCGGGACGGGCGCAATTGTAGTCGGTCATTTGCAGGTCAAAGACCACGCTCATCGCCAGGTAGCCGGATTGTGCGGCTTGGCTTGGAATTGCAACTTCCCACACATCCGAATCGGCTGTGCTGGCATCAAGCTTTTTGCTGCCGGCTGGAATTCCGTTCACATACAAGGTAACAAGAGACTGGCTGAAGTTCAGATTTTTCGCATATTTCAGTTTAAAATTAGCTTTTGCGCCCGGCAGTACAAGCTTGTTGGAAGGCAGCTTCAAGTCAAAATTCGCTTGCTGGCGAAATGGGCCTTCGACCTTGAGCCCTTGCGGAAATCCGACCTGATTCAACGTCCAGCGCTCACGAGTGGCATCCTCAGCTGCGCGGTTCACATTCGTACCAGACGGTAAAAGAGCCTCGCTACCTACAAGCTGGCTCACCAGCTCTGGATTCTGGAGCAGACGAGCGGCCCCATCCAGTGAAGCGTCATCGCTGCCGCTGACGATGCCCATAAGCAGCTTGCCTTCCTTAAGCGGTGACAACGTCCGGAACAACACCGGACCTTGCTCCAGCTGAGCCATCAGTTCAGAGGGAGCCGCCTTACGCAACTCCTCTGGCATGGCGGCAGCAGGACCAACGTAGATCAGATGATCCCCGCGTCGCTCTCCGCTCGACACCTCGGAGTATGTGCCCATGTGTAGGCCGCTAAGCCCTTCAGCAGCCGAGACGCCAAGCGCGGCAGCAGTTTGCAATGCGGCTGCAACAACTCCATTCGACGGCATATCCGGCAAAACAATCGACGTTCCTTTGCCTGTAATATCTCCAGCATCCGGCACAAACGGATAAGGGAATTGGCGAAGCTCAAGAGTTGGCTTTTCGCTGTCATATTGCACTTCGAAGTAAGAGCCTTTACGAACCAGCAACCAATTCTCATCGGAACGATCATCCACGCATAATCCGATCTCGCCCTGCGCATACCCTAGCGAAATTCTCACTTCATTGCTGCCCGCTAGGAGATCTGTTACAGGAATGGCCAGGTCCAGCTTACTGCCGGACTCTCCTACCCGTGACAGCTTCATCGAGTGGAGCGGTTTCCCGTTGACCTCGATCGTCAGCGCCGATGCTTGGGAGAGACTGCTCGCGCGCAGCTCCAGATGGAGCTTGCCAGAGCGCAGCTGCCAGTGCTCACCTAGCGTAAAAAATGCCGATTGAGCCGCATAGTACCCTTGCAATTTCACATCCTGGCTGTAGGGAAGCCGGATGCTCTGGCCTGCCTTTCCCGCGGATGGCGGCTCAGCAGATTCAGCTGGCGTTGCTGACGGCTGCTTAGCCGAAGCGGCCGATCCAACGGGCTGCTGCAAGGCAGACGCGGCAGCAGCTTGCCCAGCGACGCCCAAGCTGACTCCAAGCAGCGTTAACGCCAATGTGGCGGGAATCCATTTTTTCATAACATCCTCCTCAGAACCGTTCCGTCTTGTACCATCTTGCTTCCCGTCGGAGAATGGCATCGCGGATGAATTGATAAAACCCGTTGACAGCAACGATCAGCCACAACTGGCAATAGGTGAAATACATAATTGCGACCAGCCCGATATTACGCGGCCGACTCTGACCCTTTTCCATGCTGAGAGCAATCGCCATTTCCAGTACAAACACGAGAAAAGCCATCATCCAGAGCAACACGGTGTTGCCGGCGATGTTGTACTCGATCAGTCCTAGAATGCCGAGAATGAAGATCGCATCGGAGAGCACCGCTGAGCTGAGAAAGAGGAAATAGACGGAGCAGAAATAGATTAAGTCAAAGCGGATATACTTGGATTCGCGGGAAAAAAGCAGTCGGATGTTTTTTAACAGCACATAAACATTGCCCTTCACCCAGCGGCTGCGCTGCTTCATCCAGACAGGAATCGTCTCCGGCTCTTGCTCCCAGGTGACCGACAGCGGCATGTACTGGATCTTGTAGCCAAAGCGGTAAATCCGGAAGCTGATCTCGGTATCCTCGGCAATCGCCCGTGTATCCCATCCTCCCATACGCTCGATCAGGCTGCGGCGCACGACAAAGTTGGTACCCGGAATCGTGCATAGCCCGAACAGCTGCCAGCGGCCGGCCTGTACCATCCATTGAAAGCCCAACGTCTCGATATTGATGAAACGTGTGAGCCAGTTTTTGCTGCTGTTGCGAGTGCGGAACTTGCCGATGACCGCTCCAAGACGATCGTTGCGACATAATGTATGAACCAAAATTTTCAGCGCGGAGCGCTCCGGTGTATTGTCAGCGTCATAAACGGCCAAAATCTCACCTTTGCTTATCGCATAACCATTGTTGAGCGCCCCGGACTTGCCTTTGCCGCCTGTGATAGCGTCAGTCGTCAGGACACGAAGATTAATATCCGGGCGGCTAAGCTGCAGCTCGGTCAGAATTTCGCCCGTACCATCGCTGGAATTGTCGTTGATGACGATAATTTCCAGCTTGTCCGAAGGATAATCAAGCTGCATGATGGCGCTGACGGTTTGCCCGATTACTTTTTCCTCGTTGTGAGCCGGAATTAGCACCGATACCGATGGATACTCCTCCAACGGCTCTTCCACTCTCATGGTCAATGTTTTCAGATAATACCTGTAGCCGCCAAAAGTCAGCACAATATTGATCAGCAGCATGAGCCAAATACAGATCATGCAGTATAAAAATAAGTAGTCCACGAGGCCAAGCTGCTGCTCCATCGGTTCACCTCATATGTTTTCTGCGATTGATTTGGCGACCGACGACAAAAGCCGCGACGAAAAAGCTTACAACAAGCACGGATATGACAAACAACACCGACATCGTCGTCTTGATGCCTTTGTTGAAGACGGTCAGGCCGTCGTCGGACGCCCCATTCGGCTGCTCCGGCGACGGGGCGGGTTGCTCTGGCACAGGCGGAGGCTGCCAAACAGCGGGAGCACCGTTAAGGCTAAGCGCTCCTTGATGGCGGACAAGCTGCCCTCCATCCCATGACATGGAGCTATCGGCATAAGCCGGATCGGCGAAGGCAGCGCCAGCTCGCAGCTCAGCCTCCACCGCCTGCTGGAACGATTTCAGAGGAAGGGAAGCATCAATTGCCGTCACTCGTGAAGAAGCTGCCGGCAGCAGGTTGCCGCCGAGCGTAGCCGCTTCCTCAGCAAGCGGAACATAATTCCCCCGCCACCTTGCGCCAGACTCCGTATCACGCGAATAACCCTTCCATTCGGAATTCTCGACGAATAGGTCGCTATGTTTCAATACGTCATTCCAATCAGCATCGAATATCAGATCAGGCGGGCCGGATAAGCCAGCTGGATAAACACCTTGCTGCACATAGGAGATCCAGGCTCGTCCGGTCAGTTGCTCCGGCTCTGTGCTGTCCGTAACACCGCTCACCTCGAACCCTGACTCGAACGCCTCCCATTCATCAGGAGCATTCCAGCCGCCAAGAGTGCCGAGCAGCGCAACTCCTCCATACCCTTGAAGCTCCCGGAGCACCTCGAAATAGCCTGTCATTGATTTCATATCCGTATTAACAAAGATCGGCCGCAGCTCCATCCAGAACGGGAATCCGCGATCACGAAGCCACTCGCCCTTGCGGACGAGCTCCTCTCTGTCAAGAAAGGGACTGATCCCGGTCAGGATCAAATAAGCTGGTGCCACCTTCCCTGAATCATCCAGCATGCTGCTCAGTTGCTCGGCTGCGCCGGCAAGGCCGCCCTCCGAAGAGAGCAGCTTCAGCCGCTGGCTGCCCTCTTCCATACCCGCCGTCATCTCCTGCACAAAAGATTCCTCGGCCCCGCCTGCCGCAACGACCAGATCCGCTTCTCGTAACTGCTGCTCACTCTGATCGCCGCCTCGGACCAAGCTTACCGACTGGTACGTGCCGCGCAGCATCCGGTAAAGCTCCATCAGCCGCTCCCGGCCTTCCTGGCTGTGCCATTCCTTCCCGTAAACGAGCAGCGCTGAGCTGCTAGCGTCTGGGCTCTTGGAAACCGCGTCTCCAGCAACGGAGCCGGGGTCAGCATTGCTGCCGGATTCGTTCGAACTGTTCGAGATTGCGCCCCTGGCGACCGAGCCAGGGCCAGCATTGCCGCCGGAATCCGGCGAAGCGGCGTCCGGCTTAATGACGGAAAAGGCGGCTGCCGGGGCTGCCGTCGCTAGCAGTAAACCGCTGAGCAAGATGCCGATGCCAGCTAAGCGCGTCACAGCTTTAAACATCGAATTCCATATCCTTTTCGGCAGCTCGTCTGAGCGACAGAGCATCCGGATTTTCCTCCGGGTCATAGGCGGTTATACCGATGCGCATATCCAGCCTGACCGTCACCACTTTGGCCGCTCGCTGCAAATCGTATTCATAAATATTTTCCTTGATCCGGTTTTTGACCACCTGGGCGCCATCCGGATTGCCGAGCAGCAACAGGGCGAATGTGCGACCATCTTCAAGGATATAACCGGAATCCTCATTGCGGGTGCTCTCTCCGAGCCGCTTGCCGATCCAGGCGACAACATCCTTCATCGCTTCATTGCCAACAATGCCGCGAATATCGTCATAGTAATCCAGACGCACAAGCATCACGCTGAGCGGGAGCTCATATCTTCGCGAAAGGCTTATATACTGCCCCAGCACCGCATAGAAAACGCGCGCATTTTCCAGGCCGGTATTCTCGTCGATCGTGACATAGTCGGAATAGCGATCTCGCATCCGCAGGTTCTCCTTCTGGATCGAGCGGATCAGATTGCCGATAAAAGCCGTGATGACCGCGATTAAAGGCAACAGCACCAGCCAGTAATAAACATGCGATTCTATGCCTTCGCCCAGCATAACGCTGCCGTACATGACATAGCTGCCATAGAAAAAAATGCAGACGGCCGAGGCGCAAAGCGCAATCATCAGGCCGCTCAAATACGAAAGGACGGCGATCGCAAACATCGCGCTCAGCAGCAAAGTATTTTCCAAATAGTGATCTTTCGGAAGAAGAACGAACCAGTTGACCACCCCATAGGTCAGGATGGCAAGGACGATGATCCAGATGTCGAGCTTTTTGACTTCCACAATTGATTCCCTGCCTTCCTGCGAAGCCGGAGCTTGAGCTTAAGATTAAACTTGTAGAACGCGTATACAACCATGATGCCGAACATTAAATCGAAACAGACATCATATAGAAATAAATGTTTAGCCAAATCAGCATCGCCAGCGCCGAGAAAGGAGACACCAAGCTGTGACAGGCCGATCAAGCCGGGCAGCGCCAGCGCCTCCAGTCGGAAGCAATCGTCCTTTCTGCCCCCCCGCCAGGCAGCCACGTAATGGTAAACAAGTCCACCATAAAAGATGAAATAGAACAGCACGATAAAGCGGAAGCTGCCAGGGAATATATAGGGCTTGATGCTGCTCCAGAAGGAGAAATAGCTCGTTTTGGCACCGAACTCCTTACCGACGCTTTGCTCGTAATTGCCCATCGCCTGCGGACGAATATAATAGGCTTGGCTTGCCGCCTGATTGAGCTTTTGCAGTGCCCGGTCAGCATGCAGCACATAATAACGCATAATCGAGAGGTAGCCGAATTTCGAATAGAACTCCTCCTGCATCAGCTCGGACTCCACCGGCTCTAACTTGTATTTGTCATAGTAGGTTGTGCCCGCCAGCACGGAAAACTTCGGGTCGAGTCCAAGCTCCTCCAGATCCCGCTCCGGATTGAGTGAACCTTCCAAAATGCCGCGCGTGACGGCGTGATATTGGTTGATATGCTTGATGTCATCCGTCATGAGCATATACGTCAGGATGCTTACGAGCGCAATTACGACTGAGCCGCCGAGCGCCAGACGGCGCATGCGCACCGGACGATAAAGAAAAGCCAGACGGACGCCAAGTAGCGCCAGCAGCAGTCCAGAGGGGGCATTTTGCTGCTTCGCAGCCGCAAACAACGAAGCTGCCACAACCCAGGCCACAAGCAGCCGGGCAGACCCCTTCTCCAGATCAGGCAAGCGCATCAGCAGCGCCATCGTCAGCAACAACGCCACATAAGAAGCTGGCTCCCCATAAAAGGAATTGAAGTACACGATGTAGCCCGAATCGGCAAAAAATACAATGGCCAGCGCTGCGGCGCCGCAGGCAGCCAGTGCCGGCATACGCTCCGCAGCCTGTCGGACAATCAGATAGATGGCCGCTAGGAACATCAGCGTGTAGATCGCGGCCAGAACTCGCAGGTCGAACCGATTGTCGCCTGTAAACAGCAGATCAAGTCCGATAGCGCCACGGATAAAAAGAGACAAGGATGAGATGAACGTCGCGCCGGCTTCGTATGGATATTCTCGTATGCCATACTCGCGATTAAAGTAGCCGAAATGGCGATCCTTATACGTATCATTCAAATAGTACAAGCCCGGATTGTGAATCTCCCGGAAAAAGTCTCCATTGTCCGCCATTCCGAGGTATGGCTTCACGAAAAGAGCTCCGATGACGACAAGCGCTGCTGCCAGCACAGCCACGGCCGCGATAATTGATGCGGGTTTTATATTGCTTTTTAAACGGCCATGCAATCCATGCTCCTCCCAACTCTTTTAAAAATGCGTCAATCTGTCACCTATTTCCGTACCCTATATTAACGCTGTTGCACCACATTTAGATCAGTCTTTACCTATCTCAGCACAAAACAGGTCTATTGAACAAGGCAAAAGGCCCCTTTTCCAAAATGTACATCCACTGCCAGTACTAGAAGGTCACGAGTAGCCATATATCCGATACATAGGACCAGGAGGTGTTTTGGACTATGGACATTCCAATATTTATTGTCTCCGGTTTTTTGGGGAGCGGCAAAACGACGCTCCTGCTCCGGCTGCTGGAGGAATCCGCGAGACGGGGAATCGGGGCCGCTTTGCTTATGAATGAGCTTGGAAAAGCGGATGTTGATGGAAGCATGGTCGCAGAGCAGCTCCGACTTCCCGTGGAAAAGCTGTTGGACGGCTGCATTTGCTGCACCAAAAAAAGCGAAGTGGAAACCAGTCTTCTGCGACTGGCAGCTGGCAAGCCTGATGTGCTGTTCCTTGAGCTTACAGGCGTCGCCGACCCGGCAGAGCTCAGAGGGTTGCTGAGGCCGGGAAGCCGGGCTGCCGCAGCTGGGCTGCAGCTTGCTGCGGTGCTGAACGTCGTTGATGTAGGAACCTTTTCCGCTTTTAACAGCCGCTTCAGCTCGGACCGCGAGCTGGTTCGTACGCTGCGGGGCCAGGTTGCGGCTGCCGATCTCATTTTGCTCAACAAAGCCGACACCGCTGATTCGGCCACAATCCTCAAAGTTCGCCGAGCCATTCGTAAGCAGAACAACTCAGCGGCTTTGCTGGAAACGATCCGCTGCAACATCGACGTCCGATCGCTGCTGCATGGCGTTCACCCTCAGGCTGCGACTAGCAGCATGTGTGCTTCTGAGCAAACGCTTACTAAAGAAAACCCGAGCTCGGCCCCCTCTGCATCGGCGGCTCGGAAGTTGGATCTTTCAGGCATTCCAGAATCGGCCGCAACCGGCATCGGTAACCCCTCTCCCTTCCGCATGGCTTCTGACTCCAGCAGCAGTAGCGGCTTCTCCGGCGGAGCGCTGCGTTCGGTAACGCTTACGGCTTCGGAAGGGGCGGGTCTGACGAAGGAACAGGTCGAGAATTTCCTGCTACAGCAAGGCAGCGCACTCATCCGCGCCAAAGGATATGTCCGTAGCGGGGGGCAAACGTTATTGGTGCAGCATGCCGCTGGGCGCACCGAATGGCAGCCCTCCACCTATCCGGGGCAACCTTATTTGGTGCTTATCGGCACTGGGCTGTCCGAGCAGCAGCTTCAAGAAAGCTGGGCTGCTCTCACCGAGAGTTTTGAATGATGAGCTGGCTTATTTAGATCACTGCCAGCAGAAAATAAGGTTTAGACTGACCTTAGAAATTGAAAAAGCGACAGTCAAGGACAAGAAAATAATGTCCTAGACTGTCGCTTATTTATTGAACTAACTTTTACAATTGCTCAACCAACGGTGATTGCCCGTATTCCTCACTCAATAGCAGCTCCAGCAGTTTTGCAGCTGTATTTTCAGGAGTCTGAAGCAACCCGTCCTGCGCCACTTTGATAAATTGGTCGACAAACGGGAAGTTTTCCTTGCTTGTGGAACGTATTTCGGCTTGCATACGAGTATCAATCATTCCGGGATATACGGACGCAATTTTAACGGGATCCAGTGCATGTTGCTGTTCAAGATGAATGCTTTTGGAGAACGAATCAATCCCCGCTTTTGCGGTGCTGTAACAACTCTTGGCGGGTAGCAAATACTTGGCCGAACCAGACGAGATATTCATAATTCTTTTGTCCACGGCTAGCTCCCTTGTCATCTCTATAAAACATGAAGTAAGTATCATTGGAGCAAGCAAGTTAATTGTTACATTCTGGATAATTAGCTCCGTATCACATTGTTCAATAGGCATGACGGGGGACAGCTGGGACAATCCCCCACTCCACTCCCAGTGACACTAATCGGCGGAATCCGTTAATAAAATCACGCTGAATATTCATAATCCGCGCTTTATACTGCTCGTCACGCTCGGCAAGTGTCATAAATTCGTTTAACACACGAAGCGAGGCGCGATGGTTCGAATCTTGCTTAGGCAACATGTTTAACCCACCTTGAAACAGGAAATCCCCAAAATTGTCTTTCGTAGCAAGGTGGATTTGAAAATAAGTAGAAAACTGATGCTCCCTGAATATATGGTCAAAGGTTGCGCTAATCAATTCCTCTTTTGTTGCAAAATGATAGTAGATGGACGATTTGGTCAACCCTGCTTTTTTTGCAATCATCCCTAAGCTGACTATCTCCAAGCCATGCTCGACAAACAGCTCAAAAGACACTTCGATAAGATGTGTTAATGTGATTTCTTTTTTTTGATAGGACGCCCCCTCCGCCCCAAGTCTATAGGAAAAATTATATTTGCAGACACCTATGCAGATCAATAATTTAACGAACGATCGTTAAAAAAATAATTCTCGCTATAAATGGATACAACAAAAAGAGGGTGTCCCATAAGTCCCCTTAAATCTAACGAAACTCAGAAAGCTTATTTCCCACCAAACAAGGGTTCAAGGTAGCTGACGAAACTGAGAAGCGTTATTTAGGTCAGAAATGATGATATTCCCAAGATAATGCCGAAATAGCGTCTCTCAGTTCCGTTACGTCTCGAAATCCTTCGATTTTACCGGAATAAGGCTTCTCAGTTCCGTTACGCTATTAAAACCGTTTCGGCAGACAAACGAAGACAGGAGGAAGCTGAGCTTGGCTCAATCTCCTCCTGTTTCGCTGACGCGCTGTATTCATTTGTGTTGTAGGAGATTTTGGGACAACCTGCTTGGATAAGAATCATATATTTAAGCTGAACTAAAAAAACATGTTAAGAAGCGGTAAAAAACAACCCATCTGTAAAAGCAACGCGTTCGCCTTTGCAGGCGGACAAGTTCAGCTGTTCAGCGCCTTGACCAGCGCTTGCAGATTGCTTTTCATCACGCTGATGTAATCCTCGCCTGCTGCTGCCTGCTCCTTGGTCAACCCTTCCAGCGGATTCAGCACGTCGGTGCCTGCCCCTGTCTCCGCTGCAATGGTGTCGGCCAGCTTGGAATCAATCAACGCCTCGAAAAAGATCGTCGTAACTCCGTGCTCCCGCACAAACTTGATGACGTCAGCCATTTGCTCCGGGGACGGCTCCTGATCTGGCGACAGGCCGCTGATCGGAACTTGCTCCAGCCCGTACTGTTGCGCCAAATAAGCAAAAGCAGCATGAGAAGTTATAAAGTCTTTGCGTTTGGATGCCGCGAGCGCACTGCTCATTTCCTTATGCAACTCGTCTAGCTTGGCGATATAGGCATCGGCATTCTGTTTGTATTGATCCTTATGGTCAGGGTCGGCCTGCTGCAGGCCGGCCATAATGGCGCGTACTTCTTGCTGTGCCAAGAGCGGATCGAGCCAAACATGTGGATCGACCGGATTTCCATCCCCTTCGGCCTCATGATGAGCTTCTTCCTCATGTCCATGAGCCTCTTCCCCGTGGACATGGCCGTCATCTTCGCTCGCCAGCTTCGCAAGCCCCTTGCTCGCTTCCACAACGACTCGTTCCGAATTAGTCGCGCTGCTCAGCGCCTGCTCCGCCCAGCTCTCAACGATGCCGTTGTAGACAAATACATCCGCGCTGCTTATAGCAGCCATATGCTTCGCGCTCGGCTCCCAATCATGCGGCTCCACACCAGTTGGCACGAGAGGCGTCACTTCGACGAGATCACCGCCAACCTGGCGGGCGAACTCAGCCATCGGGTAAATCGTGGCCGCAACCTTCAGCTTGTCGGCCGCGCCTGCTTGTTCCGCCGATGAAGGCGAAGTTGAATTTCCTGATTTACCGCTCCCGCAGCCGCTGAGTACAAGCGCAAGGCAGCCGGTTAACAGGACGCCGGGGACCAAGGTTTTTCTGAACAACATCGTACATCTACACTCCTTTTGGCAACTTAGTGGGTATGTGTATCGTCACTCAGCCTTGGGATCGGTCCGTAAGAATGCATCTCCGTATCCTCAGCCGCAGGATGCTTCGTCTTGGCGCGAATGAAGCGGAGCAGCTTCTGCAAAACAACGCCAACCGCCAGCAAAAAGAGCAGAACGAGTGCAATCGTACCGCCGGGCGGCGTGCTAAGCTCATAAGAAGCGGTCAACCCGCTGAACACACCGGTCAGCCCGATTACAACCGCCAGCAGCAACGCTGCACTGAAACGGGAAGTCAGTCGGATCGCCAGCGCCGCTGGCAGGATGATCAAGGAAGATACGAGCAGCACGCCGACGATCGGCATCGCTGCTGCCACGATCATACCCGTCACGACGCTAAACAGCATCGAAATCAGACCTGTTGGCAGGCCGCTTACTTTGGCGGTCTCTTCATCAAATGTCATCTGATAAAGCGGACGACGTAAAAAGAAGAAAAAGAGCGCCGCAACTACCGTCACGCAGAGCATCAGCACAAGCTGTGCCTTGTCTACAGCTACGACGGAGCCGAACAGGTAGGAGGTGAAGCTTTTGCTCGTCTCCTTGTTCAGGCTCATAAGCACAACGGCCGTGGACAGGCCTCCGACCATAATAATAGCGATCGACATCTCACTGTATGTCTTATAGAAGCGGCGCACATATTCCACAGCAACCGCACCAATGATCGCCGTCAGAAAGCCAGAGACAGTTGGACTGAGGCCAAGCAGCGCACCGGCTGCAACGCCGGCTAGCGACACATGCGACAGCATGTCGGCCATGAGCGCCTGACGCCTCAGCATGAGGTAAACGCCGAGCACCGAGGCAACGATAGCGATTAGAGCACCGGCTCCGAATGCTCGTTGCATAAAGTCGTAGTGCAGCATTTCCATCCTCCCTCCCCCTTTCTCTCCAGCTCGATAATGCGGTCCAGATAAGGCCGACACTCTTCCAAACCATGCGTCACCATGACGATGCTCATGCCATGTATCTCGACCATATGGCGCATCAGCTCGTAAAAGCCTCTGCGGCTCTCTTCATCCATACCGGTTGTAGGCTCATCCATAACGAGCAGATCCGGTCTCTGTGCAAGCGCTCTGGCAATGCAGATACGCTGCTTCTGTCCACCGGACAACTCGCCGATCCGCCGCTCTCGTAGCTGCCACATACCAACCTGGCGCAATGATTTCTCTGCCAGCGCCCGATCATCAGCAGTTATCCTCCGCAGCCAGGAGCCACGGTTCCAGCAGCCTGACAGCACGAACTCATACACATTGCTCGGGAATCCACCGTTGAAGGCAGCTATCTGCTGAGGCACGTAACTTACCGTCAGCTTCCGGCCGTCATCTCGTTTTGGGGCAAGATAAGCTTTGCCTTTCCATGGCTTCAGCAATCCCAGCATCAGCTTCAACAGCGTCGTCTTGGATGCACCATTGGGCCCGGTTACCGCCACAAACTCCGAGCTATGCACCTCAATCGTCGCATTATGGAGACTTGGCTTGTCATTGTATCCGAACTCTACCTCTTTCAAGGAGGCCAGCAGCATAGGCCATCCCATCCTCTCTGATCTATATCGTAATATTTACTCTTTGATTCTAAAGAAAAACGCCGCCCTGTGCACAACAGTTCAGCGAAGAAAGTTGTAATCATTACACTTAACGTATAGTAACAGGCCTATTAGGCTCTGTCAATGATAATAATTACGATGAAAGTGACTCAGCACGAGGAATGCTGATCATTCAACTCCAACACCTGCGCGTTCCCTTTGGCAAGCCTCGCAAATTCCGTAGACCTCAAAGCGGTGGTTCATGATCTTGAAGTTGCCGGGCAGCTTCATCTCCTGCTCCATCGGGCAGTACTCGAACGTAAGCGTCTTCTCACAATTGGTGCAGATCAAATGATGATGATGATGATGAATGCAAGCAGCCTTGAATTTGAGGCCCGCGTCCATGGAATAGAACTGCTCCAGTACGCCCATTTCACTCATCAGTCGCAAATTGCGGTACACCGTATCAAAGCTTACACCCGGATAATAAGCAGCCATCGCTTCATATACATCCTTGGGCGACAAGTAGCCGTCGCTGCCAGCGAAAATTTCTGCCAGCCTGCGGCGCTGCTCGGTAATTCGCCACCCTCCGCGAGCCATCGCTTCGATCATTTGCTTCGCTGCGTCGTCCGTATGGGTATGTGCCATAATCCAATCTCCTTCTGCGCCGCATATAAGAATCGTACCTTATTGTACCACATCAGCGGGCGCATTCGAAATCGGATTAGGGACCAAGCAAAAACCGGCTGGCCCAGGGCCAACCGGTTCAATCAGGGTTCTTCCCGCTACTACTTTCCGTTACCCTTGGACAGCTGAATCATCGAAATGACGAGCGCCAACAGGGCAATCAACGTTTCCGTACTCATGAAAACCGCCTCCTGAAGCGTGGGCTTCTATCGGCCGGCTTCCTCTCCCATGAGTGTATAGCGGATCTGCTTCCCCCTTATCAGGCTTATTCAAGCAATGCTCCATTTATGACCGAAATTGCTGAAAAATAGCTCTCCCACTTCCTGCCACTTGAACGTATACTAGTTAAAAGTGCCTCACGAACACATCCTTCATATCAAGGGGAGACCCTCATGAACATCTATCTGATCCTGCTCGCTTTGTTCATGTATCTTATCGCCTATTTCACCGGCGTCAAGCGAACGTCTTGGCTGCTCTCCGCTTTTGCGCCCGGCAAAGTCCGCAACCGCGATAAGCTGTTCAGGACCGTCTCTCTTTATAACCTGATTGCATGCGTTATTGTGTTTTTCGTCGGTATTATCAATCTCCCCGAGTTGTCCTATCTGCTTGTGCTCATTGGCTGTGGTTATGTCATCCTGCTGTTCTACTGTAATCGAAGCATGTAGGCGTACGCAAAACAAGCCCAGGATCTGCGGATCCCGGGCTTGTTTTGTCCATGCGTATTTGAAACCATTAACCTTCCAGAAGCAGCGATTCCGGATCTTCAAGCAGCTCTTTGACCGTGACGAGGAAGCGTACTGCTTCAGCGCCATCAACAATGCGGTGGTCGTAAGAAAGCGCGAGGTACATCATCGGACGGTTCTCCATGCGCGTCTCGTCGATAGCGACAGGACGGAGCTGGATTTTGTGCATACCGAGAATACCAACCTGCGGCGCATTGAGAATCGGAGTGGACAGCAGCGAGCCAAACACGCCGCCGTTCGTAATCGTGAACGTTCCGCCTTGCAGATCGGACAGAGCAAGCGAGTTTTTGCGAGCTTTGCCAGCCAGCTCGGTGATCGATTTCTCGATACCAGCGAAGCCGAGGCGATCCGCATCACGTACGACTGGTACAACCAGGCCGTCTGGAGCGGCTACGGCGATACCGATGTCATAGTATTTTTTGATGATAAGATCGTCGCCGTCGATTTCCGCATTGAGCAGCGGGAATTTCTTAAGCGCGCCAACAACAGCTTTGGTGAAGAAGCTCATAAAGCCGAGGCCAACTTCGTTTTTCTCTTTGAAAGCATCCTTGCGGCGCTTGCGCACATCGAGGATGGCAGTCATGTCGACTTCGTTAAATGTCGTCAGCATCGCAGCGGTTTGCTGAGCTTCTACGAGGCGCTTGGCGATCGTCTGACGACGACGGGACATTTTGGTGCGCTCGACAGGCTTGCCAGGCTGCTCCGCGAAGGAAGGCTTGGACGCCGCAGCAGGTGCTGCCGCTGGACGTGCCGGAGCGGCTGCTGGAGCCGAATTGTGACTGGCAACATCTTGGTTGTAAATGCGGCCGTTAGGATCGGAACTTTTCACTTGGTTCAGATCGATGCCGAGTTCGCGAGCCATCTTGCGCGCCGATGGAGACGCGATAGCGCTGCCTTCGGACGCTGCGCTCGTTGGAGCTGCAGCAGGAGCAGGAGCCGTTGAAGCCGGAGCGGCTGCTGGAGCAGCAGGAGTCTCCGTCTGTACGGGCTGGGCTGGAGCGGCAGGAGCAGCTGCTGCTCCGCCCTCGCCGATAATGCCGATCGATTCGCCGACAAGTACCGTTTCGCCTTCGCCCTTAAGAATGCTGGACAGAACGCCGCTGGACTCCGAGCTGATTTCCAGGTTTACTTTATCTGTTTCAAGCTCAAGCAGCAGGTCGCCTTGACTTACCGCTTCCCCTTCTTTCTTGAGCCATTTAGTAATTGTTGCTTCTGAGATGGATTCGCCTAGATCTGGAACTTTAATATCAGACACTTGCTTCTACCTCCCAAGTAAAATCGTGTTCAACGCTTTTTGCTGCAGCGAGAGCGAAAGAATGGATTGTTGTTCAGCAGCGTGAACATCCTGATGGCCGCTTGCTGGACTGGAACGGTCTGGGCGACCGATGTAATGAACCGATTTGCCGCCGGCAACCTCGCGGATGCGCGACTCCATGAACGTCCATGCGCCCATGTTTTTCGGTTCTTCCTGAACCCAGACGATCTCTTCCAGCTTGTTGTAGCGGGAAATGATCTCGGCAATCTCTTTGTCCGGGAATGGATAAAGCTGCTCCACGCGAACAATATGCAGCCAGCTCATATCTCTCTCACCAGCGGACTCAAGCGCCTCTTCAAGATCGACGGCTACTTTGCCGCTGCACAAAATCAAACGACGCACAGCAGATGCCTTCGTACCGAGACCCGGCTGCTCAAGCACAAGCTTGAACGTACCCGTAGCCAGATCCTCACCAGGAGACAGAACGCGCGGATTGCGAATCAAGCTCTTCGGCGACATCAGTACAAGCGGACGAGCTCCTTCATGCTCCGTCCAGGCAGCCTGGCGGCGAAGCAGATGGAAGTACTGGGCAGCGGTACTGAGGTTAGCCACAGTCCAGTTGTTCTCAGCGGACAGCTGCAGGAAGCGCTCAAGGCGCGCACTGGAATGCTCCGGTCCTTGACCTTCATAACCATGCGGCAGCAGCATCGCCAAGCTGGAACGCTGTTTCCATTTTGTGCGACCCGCAGAGATGAACTGGTCGAAAATAACTTGCGCCGAGTTGGCGAAATCGCCGTACTGCGCTTCCCAGATCGTAAACGTCTCTGGCGAGAACACGTTATAACCATATTCAAAACCGAGCACTGCGCCTTCCGTAAGCGGGCTGTTGTAAACGGCAAAGCTTGCCTTAGCCTGCGGGAAATGGTGCATCGGAGAGAACTTCTCACCCGTTTTATGGTCATTGAGCACGATATGACGATGCGAGAACGTAGCGCGCTCTGCATCCTGTCCGCTCATGCGGATCGGTCTGCCATCAGCAAGAATTGTCGCGAACGCCAGCGTTTCGGCCAGCGCCCAGTCCACTTTCTCGCCTTGGTCAAGCATCGTGCCACGGCGTTGCAGGATACGCTGCAGCTTCGGATAAACCGTGAAGCTTTTTGGATAGTTGAGCAGCGCAGCATTGATTTCTTTCAGCTTCTCAAGCGGAACTGCGGTCTCTGTTGTCTCTGGTGCAACAGGAATCGGACCTTGGTTCAGATGTTTGCCTACGGAAGCCTTTTCCTTCATCGTATCGTACGCATTTTGCATTTCGGCCTGAACATTCTGAATCATCTTGTCAATGTCGGCAGCGCTCATTGCACCTTCCGCCTTCAGACGCTCGGCATACAAAGTAGCCACCGTTTTGTGCTTGCGCACTTTCTCATAAACGAGCGGCTGAGTGCCTTCAGGATCATCCATCTCATTGTGGCCATAACGACGATAGCCGACCAGATCAATCAAGAAGTCCTTCTTGAACTTTTCACGATATTCGCAAGCCAGACGGACTGCCGCGATACAAGCTTCCGGCTCATCGGCGTTAACATGCACGATTGGAATCTCATATCCCTTGGCAAGGTCACTCGCGTAATGCGTAGAGCGGGAATCCTTGCTGTCGGTCGTGAAGCCGATTCGGTTGTTCGCGATGATGTGGATGGAACCGCCGTTGCTGAAGCCTTCGAGCTGAGTGAAATTGAGCGTCTCCGCCACAATACCCTCGCCTGGGAAAGCCGCATCGCCGTGAACCTGAATCGCAATCGACTTGCTTGGGTCCCTCTGTGGATAACCCGGCTTGGTGCGGTCTTCCTGCGCCGCGCGGGAGAAGCCTTCCACGACGGAGTTGACATATTCCAAGTGACTCGGGTTGTTGGCGAGCAATACGCGCGCTCCCGAGAATACGGAACGGTCTGCGCCGAGATGGTATTTGACATCGCCTGCCCAGCCGGAGTTGATGCCTACTGAGCCTTCAGATGGTACAAGCTCCTTGTTAGGCGCATGGTGGAACTCGGAGAAAATTTTCTCGTAAGGCTTGCCGAGTACATGCGCAAGCACATTCAACCGACCGCGATGCGCCATCCCCATCAGAATATGACTAGCGCCGTCCTGAACCACCTGACGGACAACCTCGTCGATAACCGGAATGAGCATGTCGACACCTTCAACGGAAAACCGTTTTTGGCCGACGAATGTGCGATGCAGATAAGCTTCGAATTGTTCAACATGAATGAGCAAGTCAAGGAGAGCTTTGCGCTCTTCCGGGTTCAGGGAGGCGTTGGCAATGCCGGATTCAGCTTTCGAGCTAAGCCAATCGCGTTCTGTCTCGTCATGAACGTGGCTGAACTCGAATCCGATGGATTGGGTATAGGAGTTGCGAAGCTTCTGGATCGCTTCCCAGCCGTTCGTAACGCTGGCGGGAGCATGGTCCCAGAGAATGGAAGCTGGGAATCGACTTAGGTCCGACTCGTTCAGCTCAAAAGTGGAAGGCTCAACTAAACGTGTATCTGAAGATGCACGCAGGCCGAGCGGATCAGTATTGGCGGCCAGATGGCCGTAAGTACGGATGTTGCCTACCAGTTTTTCGGCGGCAACCAGTTTTTTGAGCAGCGAAGCATCAACAGCAACTTGTCCAGATGGTGCAGATTGTGCAGCTGTCGTGCGGGAAACCTCAGGCGCTAGCTCTGCCGGTGGTGCTCCAAGTTCAGCGAACAGTTCGCGGAAGGAGACATCTACCGATTCCGGGTTGGTGCTGAAGAGCTCGTACTGCTCCTGGATGTAACCCAGGTTAGGTCCGAAAAAATCTTTCCATTGCCTTCTCGTGTTTGATTCGTCGGTCATTTGCCAACTACCTCCGTTAAGTGAAAAAGGTTGGTACGGATGATAACAATGAAGTCGATTCGCTGTCCTGCCCGTGAAAAGGCCGCCGGCATTTATACCGGCGGCCTGACAATAACAGCATGAAGGCGAGAAGTCCGTCTAAGCGACTCTTCTCGAGGTCATTGAACAGGTTCGGCTTCGATTGTGCTTCTAGTATAAAGAAAATAAAGCGCTTATTCAACGTTTCACGAAAACCCTTTCTTAAAATTGTGTCGGACGTGTTCACAATTTGAGTCTACTAAGGATATTCCGTTTAATCCGACTTTACCGCTGTGTGAATTATCAATGCCAGTCCGTTCAAATCTCGTAAAAACCGCTCCTGAAGCTGACAAGTTTGGGTTCTGTCATATCCTCCACCGCGTATCGCACCCCTTCCCTGCCAGTCCCGCTATCCTTCAATCCTCCATAAGGCATATGGTCGAGTCGGAAAGTAGGAATATCATTAATCAAAACGCCTCCTGCCTGCAGCTCGCGGGCTGCCATAAGCGCCTTTTCCATATCCTTGGTGAACACACCGGCTTGCAGGCCGTAACGTGAGCGGTTCGCTTGCTTCATCGCCTCTCTCCAATCCGTGAAGGAACTAAGCGCAACCACCGGCCCGAACGCCTCCTCACAGCTAAGCTCCGCATCTTCTGGAACGGCTGTTAGTACAGCTGGCGTCATCAGATTATCCTTGAATTCGCCGCCGCAGCGCAGTACGGCGCCCCTTTTGACTGCGGCTTCCAGCCAGCCCTTAAGCCTGTCCGCCGCTTTTTTATTGATTAAAGGAGTGATTGCCGTCCCTTCATGGAGCGGATCTCCGGCTTGCAGCGCAAGCGCTCTTTCTGTCATCAACTTGGAGAACAGCTCAGCATGCTCCTCATGCACAACAATGCGCTGAACCGAGATGCATACTTGCCCGTTATAGGCAAACGCACCTGTTGCAGCTTCATCTGCGATCTTAGCAAGCTCCGTTTCGGTGAAACCCCGATCGATGATTAGCGGAGCGTTGCTGCCGAGCTCCAGTGTCACTTTGCGCAATCCCGCCATCGCACGAATTTGTTTACCGACGTCTGGGCTTCCGGTAAAAGTCACAAAAGCAACGCGAGGATTCGACACCAGTGTCCCGCCAAGCTCCTTCCCTTCCCCAGGGATAATGTTCAGCACACCAGCTGGAAGTCCCGCCTCCTCGAACAGCTCGGCAAGAAATAGCGCGGACAGCGGCGTTTGCTCAGCCGGCTTGAGGACGATAGTATTGCCGGCAGCAATCGCTGGACCGACTTTATGTGCAACGAGGTTGAACGGAAAATTAAACGGAGTGATCGCGCTCACAACTCCGACCGGCTCACGGGTTATGTACGCCGTGCGCCCTTCTCCGCGTGGCGCTGCATCCATAGGCACAGTCTCGCCGTGAATACCGCGCGCAGCTTCCGCAGCGAATAAATACGTCTGCACGGTACGGGCAATTTCCGCCCGCGCTGCTTGAATCGGCTTGGCTGCTTCCAGCGCTACGATGCGAGCCGCTTCATCACTTCTGCGCTCCAGCAGGTCGGCAGCCTGATACAAAATGGAGCTTCTTTTATGCGCCGGGACGCTCCGAAACGACTCGAAAGCTGTTGCAGCCGTCTCTATGGCAAGCTCAGCCTGCTCCACAGATGCATATCCGACCTCAGCAAGTACCTCTCCGTTATAAGGGTTATGCAGCTTAACACGTCTTGCTCCGGGAACCCATTCTCCATTGATCCATAACTTCATTTCCTGCGACATTTTGTATCCTCCTCTATAACGCTATCGAGATATTAATTCTGTGAATCGAGAATATTCCGAGCATTTATCTACTTTTTTCTATCTTCCTCCGCTTGACATGATACAATTTGTATCATAAAGTTTGTTATAAGCGCTTGTTTTTATTGGCGTATGTGAGCCGTTATAGGTTCAGTCTGAAGTAAGGAGCTACCGACATGAATATGACTATGGGAGACCGTCTGCGAGAGCTTCGTCTCAGCAAAAACATGTCCCAGGAGGAGGTATCCCGCAATATCGGAATTACCCGCTCCGCTTACAGCCATTATGAGATCAATAACCGCCAGCCGGTTTATGAAACGCTCATGAAGCTGGCTGCCTTCTTCGAGGTCTCTCTGGATTATATGATCGGCGGAGATCAAAATCAAAACGACAACCTTCTTTCCTCTGAGACGCTTGATCTCATCCATAAGCTGAATCGCATGGAGCCGGATAAGCGAAAAAAATCGATTGATAAAATGATGGATCTGCTCAAACAGACCGAATCAGCCGGTTAGGCTCAATCAATCTCAAGCGTTGAGACACAGCAGGCGGGCGCTTCCAGCTCCCGCTGTAGACGCTGCACTCTCAAAACTCCGCTTATCCACTAGCCTTCCCTTTTTGAGTGCAGCTGCACCCTCAGTATTCCCCCTTCCCTTCTGCTTCCCACTTTCAAGTGCAGCTTCACTCTCAATATCCAACCTTTCCTTCTGCTTCCCGCTTTTTGAGTGACATATCCCCCGGACCAGCCTCTGCCCCTCTTGAATGTTTGGTATGAACTCATCTCTATGCGTTCCGGGCTTCTTCCTTCATTGCTTCCCCTTCTATCTCCCGATATAATAAATGGACGATTGCAAGAGGAAGGGACCGAGACAATTATTCATGTATATCGCTGACCAATGGAAAGACTACGAACTTATCGACACCGGTGACGGAGACAAGCTTGAGCGCTGGGGCAATGTCACACTGCGCCGCCCAGATCCACAAATTATTTGGCCATTCCGCGGTGACCGCAATGCCTGGACTTCGGCAGACGGACATTATCATCGCAGCAGCGCCGGAGGCGGCAACTGGGATTACAAAAAAGCTCTGCCTGAACGCTGGACGGTTCGCTACGGCGAGCTCAGCTTCCATATCAAACCGACCAACTTCAAACATACCGGCCTGTTCCCTGAGCAAGCGGTCAACTGGAGCTGGATGATGGATAAAATCCGCAACGCTGGACGCCCGATCAAGGTGCTGAACCTATTCGCCTATACTGGTGGAGCAACGGTTGCATCAGCCGCTGCCGGAGCTGAAGTATGCCATGTGGATGCAGCCAAAGGGATGGTTCAATGGGCGAAAGAGAACGTCGCTCTATCCGGCCTTGCCGACCGTCCCGTTCGTTATATTACCGACGATGTGTTCAAATTCGTACAGCGGGAACAGCGCCGCGGCAGCAAGTATGATGCCATTATTATGGACCCGCCGTCCTACGGCCGTGGCCCTGGAGGCGAAATGTGGAAGCTCGAGTCGAGCTTATTCCCATTCCTGGAATCCTGCATGGATATTCTCAGCGACAAACCGCTGTTCATGCTGATCAACTCCTATACAACCGGATTGTCTCCTCAGGTACTGCATAATCTGCTGCATATGACCGCGGGCAAACGATTCGGCGGCTCCATCCATTGCGGCGAGATCGGCTTGCCTATCAGCGCCTCTGAACTGGCGCTTCCATGCGGAATTTTGGGACGCTGGGAGGCGTGATGCAAATGGGCGGTCGCAGCAGCGAAACTCCACCGATCCCGATTTTATATGAGGATAATCATCTGCTTGTTGTGGTCAAGCCGCCCGGCATCCCTTCCCAAGAGGATGAGAGCGGTGATCCCGACATGCTGACGCTGCTCAAAGAGGATCTCAAGCTGCGGCATAACAAACCCGGCAATGTGTTCCTCGGGCTTGTGCATCGTCTGGATCGTCCTGTCGGCGGAGTGATGCTCTTCGCCAAAACCTCGAAGGCTGCTGGCCGGCTCTCGGACTCAGTCCGCACGAGGAGCTTCCGCAAAACCTACTTGGCGGTGCTTAGCAAAGCACCTAAGTCTAGCGAAGGCAGCCTGCTGCATTATTTGGCCAAAGACTCGAGGCGCAACATTGTTACCGCATATGCTCGCCCCACTGCTGATGCCAAAGAAGCCAGGCTGAGTTACCGTACTCGGTCCGGTCCGGGCGGGTTGACACTCGCTGCCGTACAGCTGCATACGGGTCGCCCACATCAGATCCGCGTACAGTTTTCTGCCATCGGTTGTCCGCTGATCGGCGATCTCAAGTACGGCGCATCCGATCGAGGAGAAACTAGCCCTAAAGGGGTTCATGGCGATATAGCCCTCTGGTCGGCGCGAGCCGGTATCCCTCATCCCGTAACGAAGGAATGGATGGAATTCCAGTCGATGCCGCCGAGCCTACAGCCGCCTTGGACAGCTTGGACGCTGGAACAGCTCCAGCAAGCTTCGACAAGACTTTCGATGGATGACATGCCGATCTGAGGCTGCACTCACCATTCCCTCTGGATGAACACTACGGCAACCGCCCTCTCCGGTGGATTCAAAGTGGGATGATGAGAACTAAGCAGCGGTAGATCGATTCCAGAATGACAAAATAAGAAGCGCCCATGTCCGCATTTAGCGGAATGGGCGCTTCTTATACGTTGGCGAGCAAGCGGCTATCGTTCTGCGAGATCAGCCAGCGTTAGCTACTTTGCCAAGCAGATACACAAGCAGCTGCTGGTTATGGGAAGAAATTCGATCCAACGCTCCTTGCAGAAACATTTCTCGAATCTCGATTCCACGCTTGGCTTCAATCTCTCCATGCTCCGTTACCGTGACCCACACGATGCGGCGGTCGGAGGAATCACGGCTGCGCTCGATTAAGCCGCCCTTCTCCATCCGATCCAAAAGCGTCGTGATCGCTGCAGGTGTCGTCTGTAAATACTGCAGCAGCTCGGATGGCTTCATTGGCTGATGCTTTTGCAAAAGCTCCAATGCATTCAGCTGCCCCTCCGTTAAGTTAGGCAACAGCTCGTCCTCCAGATGACTTTTCCAATCTTTTGAAATTTTCATCCACAGTCTGGCAAAATCCTCGGTTATCAATGCTGGCACCTGCTTTCTCAGATTAGTCTTATGTGTTCGGTTCTACGACCGATTATCCCCAGCGGCTGTCTCATCTAATTCCTAATTATACCATCCGAAATTGTCGAAAGAAAGGTTAATTAGATTAATAATTATAGACCTTAATCGATTCAATTCCGAACCATTAGACAGATGCTGACATAGACTGCAGCATAGATGTTCGAGATAAGGCGAAAGGGTGATAATCGTGGAAGGGCATAAAGAATCCGTCATCCGCAAAATCCGGGCTTATGGCATCATCAAGGATCCGCTGTTGCTCGAAAAACCGGATGAGCCCGTTCCGTTGTGGGTGCTGCTCGATGCGATCCTGCAGGTTATCGACCGGCTTGAACCCGCGGATGACCGTCCATATGACTGAGCTAAAGCTGCGATCCACTGCCGCTGGAAACCTCCAAATTGGATGCCGGCGGCATTTGGGCCGTCTTTTTTTGTATAAATCATTGAACCTCGCCTGAATTGCTTGGTATAATCAATACATTTATTCCGTTTGATAGAGAGAGGGTTGAGTAATCACATGACACAGAAACTCAGAGCCGGTATCGTTGGGGGCACTGGTATGGTTGGCCAACGCTTCATCGCCTTACTAGAAAATCATCCTTGGTTCGAAGTAACCGCCATCGCGGCAAGCGCGAATTCTGCGGGCAAAACGTATGAGGAATCCGTTAAGGGCAGATGGAAGCTTGAGACGCCTATGCCGGACAGCGTAAAACAAATTCCGGTACAGGACGCCTCGAAGGTCGAGGAAGTCGCTGCTGGACTGGATCTCATCTTCTGCGCCGTCGAAATGAAAAAAAGCGAAATCCAGGAGCTTGAGGAAGCCTATGCGAAAGCTGGCGTCCCGGTCATTTCCAACAACTCCGCTCATCGCTGGACTCCGGACATTCCGATGGTCATTCCCGAAATCAATCCGGAGCATCTTGAGGCTATCGCTCATCAACGTAAACGCCTCGGTACGGAAACTGGCTTTGTTGCTGTTAAACCGAACTGCTCGATCCAAAGCTATGTGCCGATGCTGAACGCACTCAAAGAATTCGGTCCAACCCAAGTTGTAGCCAGCACGTATCAAGCGATCTCCGGCGCGGGTAAAACGTTCACGGAGTGGCCGGAAATGATCGACAATGTGATTCCTTACATTGGTGGCGAGGAAGAGAAAAGCGAGCAAGAGCCGCTTCGCATCTGGGGCAAAGTAGAAAACGGCGTCATCGTCAAAGCGGAAGCTCCGCATATTACGACCCAATGCATCCGCGTTCCGGTTGCTGATGGCCATCTGGCGACTGTGTTCGTTAATTTTGAGAAAAAACCTAGCAAACAGGAAATTCTGGATCGCTGGAACGCCTACAAGGGCCGCCCACAAGAGCTTGAGCTGCCAAGCGCACCTAAGCAGTTCATCACCTATTTCGAGGAAGAGAATCGTCCACAAACGGGCGTAGACCGCGATATCGAAAAAGGTATGGGTATCTCTGCCGGCCGCCTTCGCGAAGATTCCTTGTACGACTACAAATTTGTCGGCCTATCGCATAACACGCTGCGCGGTGCTGCTGGCGGCGCGGTGCTGATCGCCGAGCTGCTCAAAGCGGAAGGTTACATCGTCGCACGCTAATGTAGTTGTTGATCAACGGTTCTTCCAGCGCTTTATAGCGCGATGAACCAAAACAGCCCGTCCCAATTGGGGGCGGGCTGCTTTTTCGTTTATGGACGCATTACGGACAGGACTTCCTTCACTCGGATTGCTAAGCGTCCATTCGGTTTGCGTACTGTTCATTCGGTTTGCGTACTGTTCATTCGGATAACGTAACGTTCATTTTCCATTGAATTAGTTCGTCTTATGGTAAAAATTACTTGTTACTATTGATTTTACGAGGCGGTTAAACCCCCTTATTATGGAAAAGACACCTCTTATATTGCTTTAAATAGAACATAAAAAGCTCATTGCCCTGTAAATTGGAAATAAAGAAGCTTCCAAATAACGGTGATGGGCTCATTTAAATTTTTCTAAGCACTACACTACATTAGACTAACCACTTCATTCACTATTGAGTAACGACTTCCATTAGACTAATGAACTCGAATTATTAGCAACTTTAATCCGCTTTAGTAATTGTCTAAACGTTGTACTCATTCGTGGACGTTCTACGCTGTTTGCTCCGCCTAGATTATTATCAACATGGACAGATGCTTAGTTGTAATCAGTTTCAAGACTGCTTTTTCTGAATGTCGGAAAATGGTCCTGCCATTTCATGCCGTAGCTACTGATTGCGGTTTTGCTAGACTCGTAAACGAAAGGCTCGCGGAGTCTCTTGATGTAAAGCGCGACACTTACCAAGGGATGGAAATAATGGCAATAAAAACAGATCACTAGAAACTGCCTTGGTTTCAATAACTCCATTGTTTTTGTGCTGCAGGCGAAGCTAAAAATTAGTTTACCGAAACGAAAGTAAGGTTTAGGTCGAAGCCGGTACAGGCGGCTTTGTCAGCTTCACTAGCTCTGCAAAAAAGCTAACATGAACTTCTACTGATACATACCTTGCATTGTCTACAGGATATTTTCAATCCGATTCTGATTTCTTGAAATTATAATGTACTAATCATTCTTCGATATCTATAATTGATGTTTTCAAAATCTCTTCATGAATATCCCCATATACTTTATTCGATGAAGTAGGCGTAGCCTGAATAACCGTAACCATGTTAGCATATGGCAGTACATTAATTTCTTGTCCTCCAAATCCCCTGCAGCCGTAACCATCTTTAAATAACCACCATAAGTAACCGTAGGATTCATTGGTTATACCCGGTGTAACCATTTCTTTCAAGTACGATTCGGAAACAATACGCTCATCTCCCGCCACACCATTATTTAGTACAAGCAGTCCCAGCTTTGCTAAATCGCGCGCGCTTAAATTGGACTGCTCCTCTCCTTTCATTACGGTATAAGATACGCCGCAGGGGCTTTCAGGCCATCTACCGCTCGAAATGCTCAACGGGGCAAATAAATACTTTTCGCATAAATCATACGACGGGTTACCATAGGCCTTTCCGATTACAGCTGACAACAACAGAACATCCCATTCTTTGTACAAATGTCGGGTGCCTGGATAGTCTGAAACCGCTGTGTCTGCCAAGTGTGCGATCCAATCACGCGTTCTCATCATTTGTGAAACCATCGGGCAATGATAATGAACTCCGCCATTCCAGTAAATGCCTGAGGACATCGTAAGAAGGTGACGAATCGATATTAAATGGTGATAGGGATGAATGCCCTGCCGAAATTCAGTTAAATAATTGGCGATCGGTTCATCCAGACCTTGAATCCATCCTTTATCCAGACAGATTCCCGTAAGGATCGCGAGAATGCTTTTCCAGATTGACTTCATTGGATTTTTACTTTCTTCAGTGAACTTATTAAAATATCTTTCATTTACGATGCGGTCATTTTTCACAACAAGGACGCTGTTCACGAGCCGATATCTCTTGACTCTAAGGTAGTCATCAAGACTAGCTAACCGACTAGAATCTAACCCTTCGGCTTGAGGGGTTGAGAATTGCCACTGATAGCTCATTTTAAGTACCTGCCAATAATGGATTTATTGTTTTGCTTCAGCGCGGCAGGAGTGCCTTCGGCAATAACCGTTCCGCCGTCTGTACCGCCTCCGGGGCCCATTTCGATAATATAATCACAGTTACTCAGAACAGCAGGATCGTGTTCAGTTACAACGACTGAATTCCCGGCGTCCGTCAGTTCAAGGATTAACTTCATGAGCCTTTCCGTGTCAGAAAAAGATAGTCCTGTCGTAGGCTCATCCATGACATATAAACAATCTTTGCCTCCTTGCTTGCTAAGCTCTTTGGCGAGTTTAATACGTTGGGATTCCCCTCCTGATATGGTGGGAGTTTTTTGTCCAAGTGTTATGTATCCCAGTCCCACGCGTTCCAGCGTCTGAAGCGTATGTTGAATGATTTTATCGTAGGATTGTTTGTGCTCATCCCCAAAGAACACCAGCGCTTCTGAAACACTCATCTCTAGGACCTGCCGTATATTGGTGCCTTCGATCAGAATTTGCATCGCTTCTTCGATGAAGCCGGTGCCACCGCAAGAATCACAATGCAATTCAATATAGTTACCTAAGCCGACATTGTATTGAATGATGCCATCCCCCTTGCATTCGCTGCACCCGCCCTCGGAATTAAACGAAAATATAACTGGCGTGTATCCTAATTCAATTGCGAGTTCTGTACTTGCATACATTCTGCGGATTCGATCATATATACCCGTAAAGGTTGCTGGGCAAGATGTACGGGTTCTTCCGATTGGCTTTTGATCAATCACTAAACATTTTTTGATAAGAGAAGCTCCTCTAAGACTTGCATTCGTTCTTGATGGAAGCCGATCGTCCATTTCTTCCTCATCAGCTGCATTTTTACTTCCAAGTAGCTCCTTTAGCTTCGGCACTAAAGTGCCAGAAATCAAGCTGGATTTCCCGCTTCCGGAGACGCCCGCGATGCCGACCATCAAGCCAAGAGGAATGTTTACAGTCACATTGCGCAAATTATGAAGGCAAGCGTTTTCAATAGTCAGCATTTTGGTACTATCCATCTGCTTGTTATTGCTCTTCACCGTCAATTGATTTACAGATGCCAAATATGGCGCTGTTCTTGAAGCTTCGCAGTTCATGAAGGACTCGAATGTGCCTTGGAAAATACGTTGACCCCCATAAATCCCTGCATCAGGTCCGATATCGATAATATAATCTGCGGCCCTCATAAAATTTTCATCATGCTCGACAGCAATGACTGTATTCCCGCGCTTTACGAGATTTTGAATAATGCCAATGAGCTTTGCTTTCTCTATTTCATGAAGTCCGATTGTCGGCTCATCGAATATAAAGATGATTGATTCCATTTCGGCTATAACGAAGGTTGCGAGAAACAGCCTTTGAATTTCTCCCCCAGATAAGGTTGGAACCGGTCGTGACAATGAAAGATGGTGAAGGCCTACATCCACCATACAGTCTAATTTCACGATGATATCGTGGATGAGGGGGCTGGTTGTAAAAGCGTCTTTCTCAAATCGCAGGAGCTCATTCAGATCGCGGATGTACATATGCTGCAGATCGGTTATTGTTCTATCTGCAATCGTCGTGTACATGGCTTGCTCACCTAAGCCGGTTCCGTTACATTTGGGACAGATGTGTTTCATGAAATAAGTTTCCTGCAGAAAATCGTTTTGTCTACCGCTAAGCTCTCCCCGTTTGAATCCGTTTTGAAGCAATGAAAGGATACCATGGAATTTCGTCTTGCCGTTGTCTCCGTACTTTAAAGCCTTCAGCTGCTCGTCGCTCAAAGTATGAAGGGGTTGTCCGACCGATAATCCATGATAGTAACAAAATTCATCCAGCTTCTGTTTGCTCTTGCCGCGATATAATATTCCCTCGACGAGTAAATCTTTGATTGGCGTGTTAATATTCGAAAATATGCGTGGTTCATCTATGAAATGTACGACGCCGTTTCCCAGACATTTCACGCACATTCCTTTCGGTGAATTTCGCTGAAACATGTCCATCGTTAGAGGAAGTTGGTCGTCATGCTCCGGATCCCTCTTCCCATAGGCAGCGAATAACATAGCAAGCATGTTACTGATCTTTGTTCGAGTACCTACTGTGCTGCGCGGATTAGATTGTCGAGTTATTCGCTGCTCTACGGCAACTGTAGGAGACAATCCGGTTATTTGATCGAACATGGGCTTTGAATCCACCATAAACTGCGAACCGGAATACAACAAATAACGTCGTTTTCCTTCCTCATACAACGTATCGAAGGCTAAACTGGACTTGCCGCTTCCTGACACACCAGTAATTACGGTCAATTTGCCCCGGGGTATCCGGACGTCAATATTTTTCAAATTATGAATCCGAGCTCCTAGAATCTCGATATACTCGCTCATTATTTCCTCCGATAAAGTAATAATGTTGTTAACTTAGTCCCAAACTCTGATAAACTGACTCCTTGTAATGATAATCGTCAGAGCTGTTCATTTTATAATTTCCAAGAGCATACTTAATTATTTTAGTTTTATATGTCACAAACAATATGTTTATAAATCTTATCTAAGTCAAGCTCTCTACCGCATATTTCTTAGACATTCTATTCCTCCAATCAGTATATCAAAGCCCTGTGCTTTGATATACTTTTTTATTATGCACAATTTACCAAATTAGTCTATTTAAATACTCTCACAAACACACATTCCCGTCAATTATTACACGTGGAATGAATATATCGATAAAATAGAGCCATCATTCCGGTTATAAGTGAGCCACCCGTCCGGAAAAAATGAGCCACCCATAATAGGAATGGTTAGTTGATGAGTCCTTTGTGTTTACGCATGGAGTCCATACCTTCGATTGTGATTGTGTAGGATGAATGCACGATTCGATCAAGGATAGCATCTGCCAATGTGCTTTCACCGATTTTTCCATGCCAGTCGGCAGGAGCGAACTGTGAACACAATAAGGATGACCTTCTTGATAGCGAGCCTCCACGATCTCAAGCAGATCCCGGGCCTCACTCTCCTTTAGCCATTCGTCTTCTAGTAGGGTTAATAATGAAATTTTCTTATAGGTCTTTATTACTCTTTGATAGATTCCTTCGCCTCGAGCCACTGCCAGCTCATTTAGCAAATCGGGCAGACGTACGTACTTAACTGGGTAGAAGTTCATGTAGGCGGCAACGGTTAAACCCCCTTATTATGGACAAGACACCTCTTATTCGATCTTGTTCTTAGAATTGCTCTGAATTCCCCTAGTTCGTGCCGATTTAGACTTTGATTTGTTTCGGAGCTACAGTTCCTTCTTCGATTGCTGTCATGTATTCATACGGAGACAAATCGTAGATGCTGCCGTGGATTCGAATGCGGTTATAATCCTGGATAAACTGACTGACGATTTCATAGGCCTGTGGATACGTTTCAAATTCATGGCGGCGATAACATTCTGCTTCGAGGATGGAATGGAATGACTCAATATGAGCATTCTTGTTCTCCGCGTTTTTTTATCCCGTGAAGAAACACAATTAGCGGATATTCACCGCCCGCATTCGCTTCATAATCATGAGGCAAGAACAATTGATAGTTGATCCATCTATCCACTTTGTATAATCGATCGGTCCGTACACTCATTGCGGAACCCCTCCCTGAATTAATAAAGCTAGGAATGAATCTAACTAAAAAAGCCAGGACCGCGTTCTGAATTACTCCCCGATTACTGGATGATGGGTGCAATTCATTCCTGGTCCTGGCTTTTGATCTTGGCTTTTATTCCTAACTTTTGGTCCTGACTTATCAATTAACTTGCTTAATTTAAGCCAAACTTGACGCTATGGGGTCTGCACTAGGCGTATTGGCGCTAAAGCATGCCTTCAAACTCCAAGGGCGTGTCAGCCCTCCTGGCTCGCTTCAACGCGAGGGAAGAGCTGCGTAACGGCGTCATTTTTGTCTACCTGAACAAGAGCTCTACCGATGGACTTGCGATCCTCGATCGGCGTCTTCTCCGTCAGGAAGCGCTGCTGGCCGCCTCCAGCAAGTAATGCTGTCAGCTCGCGCGGCTTTTTGGAGTACCAAGCCCCAACAAGCTGGGAGCCGTTTGGCTTAACGCGTTTGCCTTCTTTAAATTCAAACGTAATTACACCTTTGCCGCCGCGCCCCTGAACAGGATAATCCGCCAGCAGGCTGCGCTTGGCATAACCAAGATCGCTGATGACCAGAATCTCGCCTTCATCATCAGGACCGGCTTCCAAAGCGGCTGCCAGCTCGTCGCCATCCTTGAGCTGAATGCCACGGACACCGCCGGCAACACGGCCCATCAAGTTAACCTCGGAGGCCGGGAAGCGAATAGCGGATGCCTGGCGGCTAATAAGCAGCAGATGTCCTTCACCTTGTGTGAGCTGCACCTGGATGACCTCATCGCCGTCTGCGACTTTGCAGGCCGCAATTGCAGTTGAGCGATTCGTCGCGTAGTCCTTGAGCTCCGTGCGCTTCACTTGTCCCTTCCTTGTGAAGAAGAAGAGGGACTGGTTCGACTGCTGAATATCTCTTACCGGAATGACGGCTACGATGCCGTCATCCTTCGGCAACGGGATGACGTTGACGATAGCTGTACCGGCATCCTTCCACTTAAACTCCGGAATCTGATACACCGGCAGCATGTAGTAGCTACCCTTACGGGTGAACACAAGCAGGTTGTCGATCGTATTGCATTCAAGCAGATGGCGGATGGTATCGCCTTCCTTCACACCGGCAGCGTCGGTCTCACCGCCGCTGCGGGTGAAGCTGAGGCGGCTCGTGCGCTTCACGTAACCATCGCGGCTGATTGCAACGAGTACATCCTCGGCGCTGACCATCACCTCAAGACCAACCTTCAGCTCCTCAACTTCACCGCGAATTTCCGAGCGGCGATCGATGCCAAACTTCTCGCGGATTTCCAGCAGCTCATCCTGAATGACCTTGAGCAGCTTACGTTCGCTATCAAGAATGGAACGCAAGTACTGGACGCGCTTCGCGATTTCGTCTAGTTCTTTCTGTAGCGAGTTAATTTCCAAGTTCGTCAGGCGGTACAGCTGCAAGGTGAGAATCGCGTCGGCCTGCCGCTCGCTGAAGCCGAATTTCTCCACGAGGTTATTTTGCGCATCGGCGCGGTTTTTGGACGCTTTGATCGCTGCAATGACCTCATCGAGAATGTTCAGCGCCTTGACGAGACCTTCCAGCACATGCGCGCGGTCCTCGGCCTTCTCCAGCTCATACTGCGTGCGGAACGTAACAACTTCCTTCTGATGTGCAATGTACGCATCCAAAATTTCCTTAACGCCGAGTTGACGAGGCGCCTTGTTGACGATCGCGACCATATTGAAGTTGTACGTCACTTGCAGATCGGTTTTTTTGAAAAGGTAGGCGAGAATGCCGTCGGCATCCGCATCCTTCTTCAGTTCAATGACGATGCGTAGACCTTCGCGGCCGCTCTCGTCGCGTACCTCGGCGATGCCGTCGACCTTTTTCTCCAGTCGAATGTTCTCCATCGCCGTGACGAGTCGAGATTTGACCACCTGATACGGAATTTCTGTCACGACGATCATCTTCTTGCCGCCGCGCAGCTCCTCAACTGCCGTCTTAGAGCGCAGATGGATGCGGCCACGGCCGGTCGAATAAGCATCGCGGATGCCTTCCTCGCCCATGATGATACCGCCAGTCGGGAAATCCGGTCCCTTCATAATCGCCATCAAATCGGATAGGGGCAGATTGCTATCCTTCATGATCGCGATGCAAGCGTCGATGACTTCCCGCAAATTATGCGGCGGAATTTCCGTCGCGAAGCCCGAGGAAATTCCGCTCACGCCGTTCACGAGCAGATTTGGATAACGTGCCGGAAGCACAACAGGCTCTTTGGTGGTGTTGTCAAAGTTATCTTTGAACAGCACCGTGCGCTTCTCGATATCGCGCAACAGCTCCATTGCGATCGACGACAGTCTTGCCTCCGTATAGCGCATTGCCGCTGCGGGATCATCATCCATCGAGCCCCAGTTGCCATGCCCGTCGACGAGTGTATGGCCGACCTTCCAAGGCTGTGCCATACGCACCATGCCTTCGTAGATCGAGGAGTCTCCATGCGGATGGTAGTTACCCATGACGTCGCCGACCGTTTTGGCCGACTTGCGGTAAGGCTTGTCCGGCGTATTGCCGGAATCGTACATGGCGTAAAGAATACGCCGCTGCACCGGCTTCAGTCCGTCGCGCACATCCGGGATGGCGCGGTCTTGAATGATATATTTTGAGTAGCGTCCGAAGCGGTCGCCGACGACTTCCTCGAGGAATGCCGGCAGAAATTGCTCGCTTAAACTCATAGAGCCAGTCCTCCTATTCCTCGTATTCCGTGAAGTCTACATTGTCGATGATCCAGCGCTTGCGAGGATCTACCTTGTCGCCCATCAGCGTTGATACACGCCTTTCGGCCTTGGCCGCGTCGTCGATCTGCACCTGCAGCAACGTGCGGGTTTCGGGATTCATAGTCGTTTCCCACAGCTGATCCGGATTCATCTCGCCGAGACCTTTATAGCGCTGCAGCTCGAAGTTTTTGCCCATCTCTTTGCCGTAATTGTTCAACTGCTCGTCCGTCCAGGCGTAGCGCACCGTTTGCAGCTTGCCGGATTTGCGGGACATTTTGTAAAGTGGCGGCTGAGCGATATAGATTTTCCCATTGTCGATCAGCGGCTTCATGTACCTGTAAAAGAACGTCAGAAGCAGCACTTGGATATGCGCTCCGTCGGTGTCAGCATCCGTCATAATAATAATTTTGCTGTAGTTGCACTCCGACGCATCAAACTCCGGTCCAACCCCCGCACCGATTGCGGCGATAATTGCTTTGTACTCATCATTTTTGAGGATGTCCGCCAGGCGGGCTTTCTCCGGGTTCATCGGCTTGCCCTTAAGCGGCAAAATCGCCTGATACTTGGAGTCGCGGCCCTGTTTAGCGGAGCCGCCAGCAGAGTCGCCTTCGACGATGAACAGTTCATTGCGCGTAGAGTCTTTGGATTGCGCTGGCGTCAGCTTGCCGCCGAGATTGGACGATTCGCTGCGCTTTTTGCCGCTGCGAATTTCCTCACGTGCTTTGCGAGCCGCCTCACGCGCCTTCGACGCTTGAATCGCTTTTTTGAGCAGCATCTGGCCGACTTGCGGATTCTCCTCCATGAAAACAGCCATTTTGTCCGCTACAACCGCATCCACGGCGCTGCGGGCACTGGAGCTGCCCAGCTGATCCTTCGTCTGACCGACGAACTCCACTTCAGACATCTTGATGTTGATGACGCACATCATGCCTTCGCGCAAGTCGCCGCCTTCGAGGTTTTTGTCCTTCTCCTTGAGCATCGCCGCACGCCGAGCGTAATCGTTGAGGATACGTGTGTAGGCCGTCTTGAAGCCGGTCTCATGCGTACCTCCGCCGCGTGTTGGAATCGAGTTGACGAAGCTGACAATCGTCTCGGTGTAGCCGTCATTGTATTGCAGGGCCACCTCAACCTCGATCTCGTCCTTCTCCGCGCTAAAATGAACCGCCTCATGAAGAACCGACTTCTCCTCGTTGAGGAACTCAACGAACTGTTTGGCGCCTCCCTCGTAGAAGTAGACGTTCTCATGTCCGCTCCGCTCATCCTTAAGGATTACTTTGAGTCCGGAGTTCAGGAACGCGATCTCCTGCAGCCGGTCGCCAAGCGTGTCGAAGTTCAGCGCAATATTACCGTGAAACACGCGGCTGTCCGGCTTAAAGGTTACCTTTGTGCCCGTCTGGCGCGTCGTACCCGTAACGACAAGTCCGGTGACAGGCTCACCTACATGCTCTTTGCCTTTTTTATCAACCCAGTACTCAAAGCGTTGTTTATGTATTTTGCCATCGCGGTAGATTTCCACCTCGAGCCATTCCGACAGAGCGTTGGTTACAGACGCACCAACCCCGTGCAAACCGCCGGATTTCTTGTATCCGCCGCCGCCAAACTTGCCGCCAGCATGCAGAATCGTAAATACGACCTGCGGTGTCGGGATGCCGCTTTTATGCATTCCGGTTGGAATGCCTCGGCCATTATCATGTACAGTCACCGATCCGTTTTTGTGCAGCGTCACACTGATTTCTGTACAGAACTTGGCCAGATGCTCATCGACCGCGTTATCTACAATTTCCCATACCAGGTGATGCAGGCCCGAGTTCGTTGTACTACCAATGTACATACCCGGGCGCTTGCGTACTGCGGTAAGTCCTTCTAGAATCTGGATGTCATCCGCATCATAGGAAGGGCCCTTCGCTGTATTTGCCGATTCGGTTGCGTAAAGGTCCAGATGTTCGGCCATACGCGTCCCCCTTTTCTCATTGCCCTAATTCCGACTGAGGGGCAGCACGGTGTGTCGTGCGACTCCCTCCGGGAACAACTCACGCTATTTTAATTCAATATATCCTGTTTCGTAAAGACACCGAACGACACGATGAGCGCGCCGAGCATCCAAATCCCAAGCACAGAAAGCGAGAAAACGATGTCCATGCCTGCAATCGGCGGAGGTGTTCCCTCCAAATAATCGGTCAAATCGATATTGACGGAGAAAATATATTTGGCCGTCTCCCAGGAGGAAGCCATGCCTGCCAAAATGCTGCCTGAGATGACAGCCGCCATCATCGTCACGATGCTTGCCGCCGTGCTGCGCACAAGCACCGACACCATAAGCGCCAAAATCGCAATTGTCATACAGGATACCCAAATCAGGCCGCTCTGCATGATGACAAACTGCCACTGCGGTACCGGATGCACACCGCTGGCATCGATAGAACCGCTGTTGATGACGAAGCCAGTGAATACCGGCATGGTCCAGCCGCCATAACCGAATACTAATCCCGATATGAGATAACATACCGCACCCGTTGTAATAATAGCCAAGGAAACATATAGTGTCAGCGCGATTAGTTTGCTAAATAGAATTTTCCAACGCTTGACGGGCCGGGTTAACAGCATTTTGATTGTTCCACTTGTGCGCTCTCCGGAAACGAGATCGGAAGCAAGAGCCAGAATAAGCAGCGGGAAGAACAAGGATACGGAGCTTGCCATAAATTGCCGAGTAAAAGTTGCCGCATCCGGACTGTTCGGATTGACGTCATGATCGAGGTAATATTGCAGCTGCTGTACCTTGATGCGGTCGTACTTCTTCCATTCCTCCGGCATCCGGTCGCTTGCCAGCGTATTCTGCAAATCAGTGATCTGCTGCTGAATCTGGTTGCGCCAATCTTTGAAATTATCGGCATTTGTCTGCGACATCCGCATCTGAGCGTAGGTAAAGAGCGGAATTAACACTAACAGGATAAGAAGAATAACATAGAATCGCTTCTTTTTCCAAATTTTTAACGTCTCGTTCTGAATGAGCGGCAATATATCCATCATACTTGTCCATCCTCCGTCAGCTGCAGGAACAGCTCTTCCAGTGTCGGAGCGACACGCTGCACAGCAGTGATCGAGATCCCTCCGGCGACGAGCTTCTCAATAAGCTCTGGGATGAGGTCTTCACGGACTGTGCTCACAACAGCGCCGGGCAAATACGCAAGCGCGCTGTCATCCATCCGGTACTGACCTTCCTCATACAGCTTTACTTCAGGTTGCGCGGCTAGAATCCGGCGTGTCCCCTCTTGGTTATCCGTCTGCCAAAGCACGTAGGAACCCGCCTGGTCCACCAGCTCATCGACCCGTCCGACCGATAACACCCGGCCTCCACTGATGATGGCAACACGGTCACACATCAGTTGAATTTCACTGAGCAAATGGCTCGAGATGAACAGGCTTAGGCCCGTCTCGGACAGCATACGGATGAACTCGCGTAGCTCCTTGATCCCCTTAGGATCGAGCCCGTTGGTCGGCTCGTCCAAAATGAGCAGCTTCGGACGACCTAGCAGCGCTTGAGCGATACCGAGACGTTGTCGCATGCCGAGCGAATAGGTGCCGACCTTTTCATGGATGCGCTCATCCAGTCTCACAATAGAGACAACTTCGGCAATCCGGGCTTTATCCACGCCTCTCAGCATCCGGGCAAACTGCTCAAGGTTCTCCCAACCGGTCAAATAAGTATACATCTCCGGGTTTTCCACGATGCAGCCGACCTCGGCCAGCGCCTTCTCCGGATGCCGGGTTACGCTATGTCCGCCGATCAAAATTTCGCCTTCCGTCGGTTTGATCAGATCAACCAGCATACGAATCGTTGTCGTTTTACCGGAACCGTTTGGCCCTAGGAAGCCGAATATTTCGCCTGGATACACCTGAAAGCCGACCTCATGAATAATCCATTTGCGGCCAATCTTCTTTTTTAAACCCCGAACATCCAGTACAGGCTGCCCCGTCGTTTTATCCACACGGCCTTGCATAGCTTCAGAGAAGGCAGCAGGGGTTATTTTTGCACGTTCGCGCACGGGATAATCTATCGTCATGTTGCTACTCTCCTTTGCTCTCCTCATCCATATCGGCAATCCCTCTAAAAAGTTAATAATCAGGTCAGAGCCTGAATGATCCGCTGGGCAATCCGTTGATATCCCTGTTGGTTAGGGTGGAATTGGTCAGAAGCTATATAATCCGCGGAGCGTTGCTGAAAAAGATCCATGATCGGCACGAGCACCGCTCGTTCATCCGTGCCAAGAATTTCATATGCTTCATCATTCCATTGTTGCACAGCCGCGCTGCCTCCCCGCAGCTCGGGAATGTCGTAAAACGGATTATAAAGTCCAGTGTAGACCAAAGTGGCATCGGGATTGATCTGACGGATCTTCGTAATAACGCTGCGCAGGGAATCCGCGGCCGATGGAATAGTTGCTTCAATCTCCTCGATGTCGATATCACCGGAGCCTCCATCTTCTCTCGCTTCCAGCACAGGCCGGAACAGATCATTGCCGCCGATCGTCAGCAAAATAAGATTTGCTTCCCGGATCGGGTATTCCAGTCCTTTGTCATTACGCAGCATTTCGTCAAGCTCAGCTGCCGTCAATCCGTTTACAGCCAAATTGTTGATCTGCTGCACCGGCTTTCCAGTCTCTTCGCCAAGCCGCTCCAACACCGTTTTTACATAACCGCGTCCGCTGTTGTCTCCAGTCCCTTTAGTTAAGGAGTCCCCCAGTGCGGTGACACGAATTTCCTCCGCCTGCTGGAAATTCCCTCCTGACTCCACTGACTTCACAGGTGCTTGCTCAGTCTGCTGTGCCGCAGGTGTCACTACAAGCAGATCATGCATCGCATAAGCAAAGCCCCCGGCCAGTAATAACGTTGATGCCAGCGCAGTCGTACCCAGGACACGCCATAATTTGCCGGATGGTATCATCTCTCTTCGGCTCCCCTTGCCAGTAAATTGTTAAACTTTAGTATAGGCATCATTCTTTTAAAAATAAGCCTTGCGACATCATTTTGCAAATAACAACAAAAAAAGAAGCAGACATAATGTCCGCTTCCAGTCTTGCTTTAATTGCATGTTCAAAAAGGTCGCCTTTCAGCATCGAGAAGGTTGTATGAACGGGAAGAAGGAGGAGCGGAAAGTAGGCAAACCTACATGAGCACCGGACTTCGAAGGTGAATACAAGATTCGATGTCGAGTTCTCTACCTGCTTTACATCGTGATCAATGGTGGCCTTTTTGAACAACCTCTTTAATTGTATTGGATGGATAAGGACTCTGCTGCCTCTCTCGCGGCAGCTCTTGCACTTTCTGTGTCTGAAGCTGTGCTTAACGCTACAGCCATGCGCCTGCCTTTGCGCGTCTCCGGCTTACCGAAAACTCGCACTTGGGTAGCGGGAACAGCCAGCGCTTGCTGGAGCCCAGTGATGCGGAAATCCTTGTGGTCACGGGTAGCCTTGAGCGTATGGCTAGCACCAGGCGACAGCAGACGCACGCCTGGGATCGGCAAGCCGAGAATGGCCCGCACATGCAGGGCGAACTCGGACAGATCCTGGGTGACCATCGTCACCATCCCTGTATCATGCGGACGAGGCGATACTTCACTAAACAAGACGCCTCGCTCAGTCAGAAACAACTCAACGCCGTAAAGGCCGTAGCCTCCTAGCGCGTCCGTAATTGCCAGCGCGATCTCTTCCGCTTGACGCCGCTGCTGCTCGCTCATGGGATGCGGCTGCCAGGACTCTATGTAGTCGCCATCTTTTTGGACATGGCCGATCGGTTCGCAGAACACCGTGCCAGATACCGAACGGACGGTCAACAATGTAATTTCGGAATGAAATTGGACAAACCCTTCCACGATGACCCGTTTCTTTTTGGCGCGGCCGCCTTCCATCGCATAGCTCCAGCAGCTTGCAATCTCAGCCTCAGAGCCGCACACACTTTGGCCCTTGCCGGAGGAGCTCATTATCGGCTTGATGACGCAAGGCATGCCAAGCTCCATAACGGCATCCCTCATTTCCTCAAGCGAATCCGCAAACCGATATGAAGCGGTAGGCAGCCGCAACGTTTCAGCAGCGAGTCGGCGAATGCCTTCGCGGTCCATCGTCAGACGGGCAGCACGCGCTGTTGGCACGACTTTGAAGCCCTCCTGCTCAAGCTCAACGAGTGTGTTCGTGGCGATTGCTTCGATTTCCGGTACGATCAAATCAGGCTTTTCCCGCAGGATCAGCTCACGCAGCTGCTCCGGATTAAGCATATCGATGACATAGGAACGATGTGCGACTTGCATGGCTGGAGCATCGGCGTAGCGATCTACGGCAACTGTCTCCACTCCGAGCCTCTGCGCCTCGATTATGACTTCCTTGCCGAGCTCTCCGGATCCTAGCAGCAGCATTTTGCGTGCTCCGGAGGAAAGCGGCGATCCATACGACATTATAGTACCCCCTGTTCTTCATAGCGGAATCTCTTTTTGCCAGATTAGGTTCATATCCGAACCTAACCCAGCATTCCAAATAATAGAATTCTCCTCATTTTGGACGGTGTCTATCGAAAAATCAAGTAATACGAATAGGTTTCCTTGACACGTATATTCCCTGACAGATATATTTTAGGCATGAAAACGATTTTCCAGGCGCTAGCCGAGCCAAACCGGCTACAGATCGTCGAGCTGCTCCGAACCGGCCCACTTGGGGTCGGCGAGATCGCCGAACGGCTGTCCATGAGTCAGCCGCAAACATCAAAACATTTGAAAGTTCTAAGCGAAGCCGGCTTGCTTCAGATGGAAGCGGCTGCCAATCGTCGCATCTACCGACTTTCGGCGGGCTCTTTTCAGGAGCTGGAGGCTTGGGCCTCTTCTTTCCGCCGCGATTGGGAGCAGCGTATGGATCGGCTAGATGATTATCTTAGCCGTCTGCAGGACGAGAAGTGAGACGCAGGCAGGCAAAATGAAGGGAAGACACGGCTCGTCGGCCGTTTGCAAGGGCTTATGCGTTATGCCGTCAGCGAAAGTGCAGTGTTATGCCGTCAGCTTGTACACAGGAAGTCGGCATCACAAAACTCGATCATTCATGCCCTAACGGAACTCAGAGGGCTTATTTCCCGTCAAACACAGGTTCAAGCCAGCTAACGGATCTGAGAAGCGTTATTTGGGTCAGGGATGATGATATTCCCAAGATAATACCGAAATAACGTCTGTCAGTTCCGTTACTCCTCAAAATCCTTCGATTTTACCGGAATAAGGCTTCTCAGTTCCGTTACGCATGGAGCTGCATGAATTCATGAAAAAATGAAGCTTAGAGCGCCTATGATCAAAACTATTTAGCTCCATCAGACCTATTGTAGCGACAACAGGAAACAATGCGGGGACGACTGAGATGCGAAAAAAGCCATCAGCTCTCCCCGAAAGCAAGCCTCGAAGTCGGTGGTTTTGCTTAGTCCACAATTTGCTAAAGAAGGCCGCAATAGCAGATAATCGAGAACAGGAGGAGGCTGAGCTTGGCTCAGTCTCCTCCTGTTTTGCTAACCCGCTTGTATTCATTTGTGTTGGAGGAGCTTTTGGGACCGCCCCTTTTGCAACCGAATCGATCCGGCCTAAGCGGACAAAAAGCGATATTGAGCTTCAATAAGCCCATAATAGGTGCCGCCATGTCGCATCAGCTCGTCGTGATTCCCCTGCTCCACGATATGACCATGGTCCATAACGACGATATTGTCGGCGTGACGGATCGTCGACAGACGATGCGCGATGATGAATGAGGTGCGGCCTGCGAGCAGTGTTTTGAGCGCTTCTTGAATCTTCAGCTCAGTCTCGGTATCGATGCTGGCTGTCGCCTCGTCGAGAATGAGAATGGCCGGATCTGCAAGCAGCGCCCGCGCAAAGCTGAGCAACTGCCGCTGGCCCATCGACAACACATTCCCCCGCTCCTGAACCTCCGTGTCATAACCGTCCGGAAGCGTCATGATGAAGTCATGCGCATGCACGGCCCGCGCCGCCATTTCGACCTCTTCATCCGTCGCGTTCAGTCGACCGAAGCGGATATTATCGCGGATTGTACCCGAGAAAATAAACGTGTCCTGCAGCACGATGCCGACCTGCGAGCGCAGGCTCTCAATCGTCACATCGCGGATGTCTTGTCCGTCGATGCGAACACTGCCCTCAACTGGATCATAAAACCGGCATAACAGGTTGATCATCGTACTTTTGCCGGAACCGGTATGGCCGACCAGTGCGATCGACTGTCCCGCTTTTACATCCAGCGAAATGCCCTTGAGCGCCGGACGTCCCTTTTCATACTCAAACACAATGTTGTCAAAGTTCACGTCGCCCTTGATGCCGGTCAGCATACGGGCGCGGCCGCTCTCCTCCACCGTCGGTTTTTCGTCGATGAATTCAAAGATTCGCTCGGAAGAAGCCATCGCGACGAGCAACTGGTTATACATCTGGCCGAGCCGGTTGATCGGGTCCCAGAAGTTGCCGATGTAGTTGGCAAAGCCGACGAGCAGGCCAATGGTGATGACGCCTGTCTGGATCAGATGGGAGCCGTACCAGAACAGGATGAGCGTTCCGATCGCCGCCGTCACCTCAATGATCGGTCCGAACGTCTGGTTAAGCGCTGAAGCGCGGTCCCAGCTCTTTTTGTTAATCGTGTTCATATGGTCGAAAAACTTGTAGTTCTCTTTCTCTTGAACGTACGCTTGGGTCACCTTAATACCCTGAATGGCCTCATTCAGATGGGAGTTAATGCGAGATTGCTTGATGCGTACATCCTGCCAGGCAAAACGAATCCGCTTGCGCAGCGCGCCGGAGACGATAAACATGAGAGGTACAGTGATCATGACCGCAATGCCGAGCTGGAAATTCCAGATGAGCAAAATAAGGGCGATACCGATAAGCTGAACGCAGTCCATAAGCAAGTTGACTACGCCGTTGGTGAATAGATCCTGAAGCGAGTTGACGTCGTTGGTGACGCGTACAAGCACGGAGCCTGCAGGTCTTTTGTCAAAAAAGCGGAAGCTAAGCTTCTGGATATGCTCAAAAAGTTGCTGGCGCAGGTCGTAAATAACCTTCTGCCCGATAATGTTCGTATACTTGATGCGAATCGCATTAGCCGCCCACTGAATGATGTAAAGGACGAGCAAGATGCCTCCGAACATTAACAGTTTGCCCTTATTGCCACCGTTGTCAATGGCGTCATCGATGGCCAGAATAATAACGGCTGGCGCGGCCAAACGGTCATCGTTCCAAGCAGCATCATCCCGATCATCGGAATGAGCTGTTTCTGATAAGGCTTCATATAGGACAGCAGTCGAATGACCTGTTCCAGTTGAAAGGTTTTTCGATAATATCGTCATCCTGGTACTTAAACGCTGACGCTGGGCCTCAGCCGCTTCGTTCATGGAAGCGCTCTGTGCTGAGTCTGCCCCGTCCGACTTCCCATTGCTGCGGCTGCTCATCAGGCCGTGCCTCCCCTCGTCAGCGACTCGCCATCATCATGCTGCGGGCGGTCGGCATACTGAATGTTATAAACTTCCTGGTAAGGACCTTTTTGACGGATAAGTTGATTATGTTTGCCGCGCTGCACGATTTTACCTTTATCGAGTACAAGAATCTCGTCAGCGTTCTTAAGCGAGCTGATGCGGTGAGCGATGATGAACGTTGTACGGCCTTTCATCAGCTCTTTGAAGCCGGCTTGAATCTCATGCTCCGTCTCCATATCAACAGCGCTTGTCGCATCGTCCAGTATGAGGATATGAGGGTTGCGAATTAGCGCTCTCGCGATGGCGATCCGCTGCTTCTGACCTCCGGAGAGGCCCATGCCGCGCTCGCCTACCAGCGTCTCGTACCCAAGCGGCAACTCCATGATGAAATCATGAGCTTTGGCCAGTTTGGCTGCACGTTCTATTTCCTCCGTTGATGCGTCCTTGTTAGCATAAGCGATGTTGTCGCGAATCGAGGCGGAGAAAAGGAATGTTTCCTGGAATACCGTAGCGATCTGGCTGCGTAAGCTCTGTACGTCCACGTTGCGGATGTCCAGGCCATCGACGGTAATTTGCCGTGTTTGACGTTGTAGGTGTGCATGAGCAGTTGGATGATCGTGCTTTTGCCTGAGCCGGTGCCGCCAAGCAGGCCGATGACAGAGCCGGGGGCTGCATTAAAGCTAATATCGGTCAGCGCTGGTTCCTTGTCCGCATAGTTAAACGTGACGTTTTCGAAGCGGACATGGCCTTTGAAAATTTTTTATCCAATACAACAGCGTCTGGCACACTCTTGACATGCACGTATTGATTGAGCAGCTCCAGTACGCGTTCGCCGGATGCTTTGAATTGAGTGTAGTTGTTGATGGAAGCCAATGCCCCACATCGGTCCGATAATGTACCAGATTAAGCTGAAAAATGCGACCAGTTCGCCGAGTGTGAGCGCATTATCTATAACTCGGAAACCTCCGGCAATAAGCAGGATGACTACGCTAAGGTTGGCAAGCAGCTCCATAACCGGAAAGTAACGCGCCCAAATTGTAGCTGCCCCGACCTGGTTCGTCTGGTAAGCCGTGCTGCGCACGGAAAATTTCTCCACTTCATGCGCTTCGCGAGCGAATGATTTTACGGTGCGTACACCGCTGACGTTTTCCTGCACCGCTGTTGTCATATGGCTGAGCGCTTGACGCATCTCGCGGAATGCAGGGTGGATATTCTTTTCGAAACGGAGGGCGGTGAAAATCAGCAGCGGCATTGCCGCCAGCGTAATGAGTGTAAGCTGCCAGTCCATGCTCATCATCATGATACCGCCGAACAGAACCATGAGGAACATGTTGAGAATCTGTGCAAAGCCGAAACCGATAAATTGACGGATTGCCTCCAAATCCGCTGTCAGACGGCTCATGAGGTCGCCGGTTTTGGCCGTGTCGTAGTAAGTATAGCTCAGCTCTTGCAGCTTGCCATAACTGGCATTGCGCAGCCGATAGGCGACCCGATTGCCAAGCCTGCCGCCAAAATAGCCGCTCAGGAAGTTCATGAAGCCTTTGAGCGAAACGACACAAACGACGATCAGCGACAAGACCGGCACGGGACCCCAGTTTTCCGGTTTAACAACATTGTCGATAAGATACCGCAGCAGGTTCGGATAGACCAGTCCCAGCGCGGTTGCGCTAGCCAGACACAGGATAGACGCGAAGATAAACTTCCGCTCCACCCAGTAAAATGGCTTAAGTTGCCTGAAAACCTCCAATTGAGCTCTCTCCCCCGTTAGTTAGGTTGGTTTGTCTGGCGATTTCTGGTGAACATGGACGTATGTTATCAGCATCCTGCGGGGGCGGCAAACGTCTTTAAAGGCCGTATTTCCAGTTTTCTGCGCTTCAGCGCGACTGGGGAAAGCTTGAGAGGGACTAATCTCTCATTCAACGCCAAATCGTCACGGATACGTCACATTCAGTCATTTTGCCGGATATAACGCGGAAAGTTTAAATTTTATTTTTTTTTGAAAGGGGAAAAAACCAAGCCCATCCGGGGGATGGGCTTGGTTTTTGGTAGAGATAGTAGCGGGTGATGCGGCGGCTTTTCGCCGGTATGGCGGGTAGTGCGGCGGCTTGGGGCCGGTATGGCGGCTAGCCCCGGAAGCCAGGTTAGCGGCTTTGCCGCTGTAAGGCGGGTAGTGCGGCGGCTTGGGGCCGGTATGGCGGGTCGTGCGGCGGTTGACGCCGGTATGGCGGCTAGCCCCGGGAGCCGGGATCAGCGGCTTTGCCGCTGTAAGGCGGGTAGTGCGGCGGCTTGTCGCCGGTATGGCGGCTAGCCCCGGGAGCCGGGATCAGCGGCTTTGCCGCTGTAAGGCGGGTAGTGCGGCGGCTTGGGGCCGGTATGGCGGGTCGTGCGGCGGTTGACGCCGGTATGGCGGCTAGCCCCGGGAGCCAGGGTCAGCGGCTTTGCCGCTGTATGGCGGGTAATGCGGCGGCTTGGGGCCGGTATGACGGGTGATGCGGCGGCTTGTCGCCGGGATGGCGGGTAGCCCCAGGAGCCGCAATCAGCGGCTTTGCCGCTGTAAGGCGGGTAGTGCGGCGGCTTGGGGCCGGTATGACGGGTGATGCGGCGGCTTGTCGCCGGGATGGCGGGTTGCCCCGGGAGCCAGGTTAGCGGTTTTGCCGCTGCAAAGCGGATAGTGCGGCGGGTTGTATCTCATTTGAAGTGAAGCAAGTAGCTTTTGTTACTTGGTCGACGCGCCCCATGCTCTCTTGGAGCGAAGCAAGTAACTTTTGTTACTTGATCGACGCGCCCCATGCTCACTTGGAGTGAAGCAAGTAACTTTTCTTACTTGAACGACACGCCGATTCTCGCTTGGAGCAAAGCAAGTAGCTTTTGTTACTTGGTCGACGCGCCCCATGCTCACTTGGAGCGAAGCAAGTAACTTTTGTTACTTGAACGACGCGCCGATTCTCGCTTGGAGCGAAGCAAGTAACTTTTGTTACTTGATCGACGCGCCCCATGCTCACTTGGAGTGAAGCAAGTAACTTTTCTTACTTGAACGACACGCCGATTCTCGCTTGGAGCAAAGCAAGTAGCTTTTGTTACTTGGTCGACGCGCCCCATGCTCTCTTGGAGTGAAGCAAGTAACTTTTCTTACTTGAACAATGCGCCGATTCTCGCTTGGAGCGAAGCAAGTAACTTTTCTTACTTGAACGACGCGCCCCATGCTCTCTTGGAATGAAGCAAGTAACTTTTTTTACTTGAACAATGCGCCGCCGATGCTCTCTTGGAGCGAAGCAAGTAACTTTTGTTACTTGAACGACACGCCGATTCTCGCTTGGAGCGAAGCAAGTAACTTTTGTTACTTGAACGACGCGCCGATTCTCACTTGGAGCGAAGCAAGTAACTTTTGTTACTTGAGCGACGCGCCGATGCTCTCTTGGAGCGAAGCAAGTAACTTTTCTTACTTGAACGACGCGCCCCATGCTCACTTGGAGCGAAGCAAGTAACTTTTCTTACTTGAACGACGCGCCTCTGCTCTCTTGGAGCGAAGCAAGTAACTTTTCTTACTTGAACAATGCGCCGATGCTCGCTTGGAGCGAAGCAAGTAACTTTTGTTACTTGAACGAAGCGCCTCTTGCTCTCTTGGAGCGAAGCAAGTAACGCTTAGCCCGCCTCTTGCTGCAACTCAGCCAATCTAAAGCTCAGTTCACGAAGAGCCACGAGATTACCGCCCTCCTGCATAGAGGCGATGCGCCCATCTAAATCACGAGCGAATGCTCCGAGCAGCGTATCAGCTGCATCCTTTAAGCCACTATTCAAGCAAGTTGTGTAATGAGCCAGCCAAGCTGCGGAAGCTTCCTCCATCCAGCGACGGATGTCCGGAGCAAGCAGCTGCTCGAGCTCTTCGCGGAGCTTCTTTTTGCCATCGCCCTCGAAAAAGCTTCGCGGATTGCGGAACAAGCTGTACAGCCGCTTTCCGTCCACGGACGAAGTTTGCCACGCAGTAAGCTCCGGCGGCGCCCCAAAAGCTGATGCTTCCCACGGCGCATGCTGGAAACCAGGCAGCATTGAGGACAAGCGCTCAGCGGCAGCCTCGCTGCGTGTACGAATTAGGTTGCCTGAGGCCGTTTCTAGACGCAGCGTCGTCGCCAGCAATTCCTGCGAAAGCTCCATCTGCAGCATACGTTGCAATTCTAACCAGGACGTCCAGACGGAATGACGCAGATCGCGCCCGTCATCCTGTAGGCTCGAAGGGTTGAAAGCAAAGTTGTAAAAGTCACCAAAGCCAAACCAGATACGCTGCTGGATGTAGTGGAACAGCTCCCGCATCTCCTTCTCCAGCTCTGTATTCGGTGGAGCATCGACGATTTCGGCTCGGATGCGCAGCCCCTGCTCCCGCATCTCTTCCAGCTTGGCTCTTTGACGCTCCCGCGTATCGGCATCGCCCTCAGTGGCCTCGATCCAGCCTCCAATCGTCCTTGCGGCGCGATCCAGCTCACCGTCTGCAGCTTGCACGGCCAATCGGCCGAGTTCGTTTCGAGTGAAGCTTAGGAAGCTGTCCTCAAACGCCGGGATGCCGGATTGTGAAAGAACCTCCTCATCTCCGGTCTGCTTGCCCTTCAGGCCGAGCAGGCTGGAGACCGGGAATAACCTCGGGAAGCGGATGCCATGTTGCAGCAGATTGCTTCCCACATGCTTCAAAACATCGTTCAGCTCATCATCGGATGCGGCCAAATCGGCCGCGTTGACGAGGAAGAACATTTTATCCAATTCGAATTGATCCTTCACCCGGCCCAGTTGCATAAGGAACTGCCGATCCGCCTGGGAGAAAGCATGATTGTAATAAGTGACAAAAAGAATCGCATCGGCGTTCTTGATGTAGTTAAAGGCCACTCCCGTATGGCGGGCATTGACGGAATCCGCCCCGGCGTATCGACGAGTACGATCCCCTGATCCGTTAGCGGCGAGCTGTAATACAGTTCGATCTCGCGAACGAAGCAGGAACGGCTTTCCTCAGCCACAAAGCGGCGATACTCCTCTTCTCCCACACTCAGCTCTTGCCCAAGCAGAGGAGCCAGCTCAGTCCAGCCGGATTCAGCTGCTTTGAGGAAACTGTAATGCGGCCTCCCAGCGGCATGGATGCCTTCTGGACGAAGTGCGGCGATGCGACGCAAAAGTACAGCTTCTTCGACGGTTGAAGCATCCTCGCCAAGCAAAGAAAGTGAGTAGCGCAAATCGTCCAGCAGCGCTTCTCGGCTTTTCATGCTGACGCGCGCCGTGCCATGCGGTTGTTCCGCCGTCGGCGCAAGTATGCGGTTGATCGCCGCCGTTGTCGGATTCGGCGATACGGGCAGTGCCCGCTCGCCGATGAGAGCATTGGCGAACGAGGATTTGCCCGCGCTGAATGCTCCGAAGCGGATCGTGAAGTTGCTCGCGCCAAGGCGCTCGGCGGGGCGAGCATCGCGCTCGCGGCCGCGGCTAGCGCCGGCTGCGGCGCGAGCAGCTCCGCCGCGGCGCGCAGCCGCGCGGCAGCCGCGCGCTGCGGCGCAAGGCGCCCTGCGCTAGCGGCGCCTGCGCGCGCGCCGCTGGCGCCATGCGCCGCCGCAGGCGCAGCGCCGCCGCGTGCCGCGGCCACGCCTGCGGCTGGCGCTGCGGCTGCGCTCGCCTGCGCCTGCGCGGCTGCGCCGGCTCGCGCTGCGCGCTGCGGCGCCGGCAGTGCCGGCCGCTGCGCCGCTGCCGCAGCGCGCCCGCGCGCGCTTCGCGCTCGGCGGCGGCCGCCTCCAGCGCGCCAAGCCGCGC